>DHKM01000011.1:235-6943 GCA_002404835.1 Caryophanales bacterium UBA4694
AAAATGAAGACAATGCATTCTGAATCGGATTCCCGGTAGAACGCATAGACAGACTGTCCGGCATTATCCGCCATAATCCAGGAGAACTTAGACGGATCATATTCCTTTTCATACATAGCAGGGTGGGAAGAATATAAATGATTCAAATCCTTGAAAAGAAGCTGTACTCCGCTGTGCTTAGGGTAATCAAGAACATTGAAGGCAATCGGTTCAAATTCTTTCCATTCATCAAATGTGGCCAATTCATTACCCATGAAATTCAGTTTCTTCCCAGGATGGGCAAACTGATAGGCATAAAGATTTCTTACAAGAGCAAACTTGTTGTCATAGTTACCCCACATCTTGTTGAGAACAGAACCCTTCATATGAACGACTTCATCATGAGAAAATGGAAGAACAAAATTTTCGGAATAGAAATAAGCCATCGAGAAAGTGATTTGATTATGACAGTACTTCTTATAGACCGGATCCTTAGAATAATATTTAAGCGTATCGTTCATCCAACCCAAATCCCATTTGTAATCAAATCCCAAGCCTTCCTGGAACATTCCTTTCGTAACATGACCATAAGCGGAAGAGTCTTCAGCAATCATCATGACTCCCGGAAGCAGAGCATGAGCATATCCATTCAGCCTCTTGATGAATTCGACAGCCCCTGTATTGACGCCCTTTGAAGAATCACCATCCCAGTATATGATGTTGCTCACCGCATCGAATCGGAACCCATCCAAATGGAAAACCTTCCCGAAATAGATGATGGCCGAAGTCAAGAAAGAACGTACAGTGTCTTTACCAAGGTCAAAAGATTTTGTTCCCCATTCCGTGAATTCATGTTCATTGCTGTACTCATAGACACATGATCCATCAAATTTTTCCAAACCGAAACTGTCGACGGCAAAATGGACCGGAACAAAATCCATAATGATCCCAATGTTGGCTTGGTGAAGTTTCTCGACAAATGTCGCAAAATCGTTTGGATTCCCCCACCTGGAATCGACAGAGAAAAAGCCAAGTGCCTGATAACCCCAGCTCTTGTCGTTTGGATAAGCAAGAATAGGCAAAAACTCGACATGCGTAAATCCCATCTCTTTCAGATATGGGATAAGAACGTCGGCTATTTCAGAATAAGAATACTGGCTTCCATCCTCTCTTCTTTTCCAGGTTCCAAAGTGAAATTCATAAATCGATACCGGCTTATCAAAATTCCTATCCCGTTTCTTCAAGAACTCTTCATCGTTGATCTGCACAGAATCAATATCAAAAAGAATAGAACAGGATTGGCCATTATTCTCATCCATGAAGGCAAAAGGGTCCATCTTATCTTTGAAAAAGCCATCACATCCTTCAATGTGGAACTTATATTTCTGACCGACTTTGGCTTGCGGAACGAAAATTTCGTAAAGTCCAAGATAATGGACTTTGCTCATTCTTCCTTTGAGGGCATCCCAATTATTGAAGTCTCCAATCAAGGAAACGCTTTTAGCCATTGGGGCATAGACACGAAAAAAGAATCCTTCCTTTCCGTTCCTATTGACCTTATGAGCCCCAAAATACTTATAGGCATCGGGAAGATGCCCATGAAGATAGTTATCAAAGAACGTCGTGTCCATAAAGACCTCCCGGTATTTTTAAAAAATTATAGCACAATACCCCCATAAACAGGAATTTTCAAAGGAAAATTTCCTTTTTTGTTCCCATTTAAAACGAAAAAAGGAAAAACAAGCCCATTTTCATTGTATTTCAATGAAAACGGACTAAAATAGTAGTGCTAGTTTAGATAGGAGATTATAATGTCAAACGAAATGAAAATCATGTGTGTCAACGCCGGATCTTCTTCCCTTAAGTTCAAACTCTATAGTGTAAAAGAAGAGGCAGTGAAGCAAAAGACAATTGCCGAAAAATCAAAATATATGGAAGTCTTAACTTCCGGCATTGTCGAAAGAATCGGTCATGAAGACGGTATTTTCACCATCAAAAAGCCGGGTGGATACAAAAACACCAAGGTTCTTCCGGTAAAAGATCATCATGAAGCTGTCGATTTGGTTCTCAACGGACTTATCCAGGAAGGAATCGTCAAGACTTTGGACGAAATCAAAGGTATTGGAAACCGTGTCGTCCAAGGCGGAAGCTATTTCAGCGATTCCCACATCTTCGATCAGGATACAGAAGATAAAATCGCCGCTTTGATTCCTTTGGATCCACTTCATGCCGAAGCCCATTTGACTTGCTATCATGCTTTCAAAAAGGCCCTTCCCAACGTCGGTGAAGTTGCCGTCTTTGACACAGCTTTCCATCAGACAATGGATCCGGTTGAATATATGTATGCCATTCCATACGAATGGTATGAAAAATATGGTGTAAGAAGATACGGCGCCCATGGTACCTCTCACAAATATTTGTCCCAGGTTGCCAAGGAAGAATATTTCCCTGACCAAGAACACGTGAATATCATTACCTGTCATATTGGAAGTGGTGCTTCCCTTGCAGCCGTCAAGGACGGAAAATGCATTGCCACAAGTATGGGACTTACTCCACTTGCCGGTGTCATGATGGGTTCTAGAACCGGTGATATCGATCCTTCGTGCATGCCTTACCTTTGCAAAAGGACAGGCAAAAGCGCAGATGAAATCTACGATATTTTCAACCATTCTTCCGGTATCTTAGGTGTTTCTGGAATTTCCAACGACACAAGAGACGTAGAAGAAGCCTACGAAAAAGGAAATGAAAGAGCCAAACTGGCCATCGACATGTATGCCTCCCGCATTGCTGACTATCTTATGATGTATTACGGAAAATTAGGACATGTCGACATGATTGTCTGCTCAGCCGGTGTTTTCGAAAATGCTCCACTCTATCGTAAGCTTGCCTTCAAGGATGTGGAAGAAGCCTTGGGTATTGTCATTGATGAAAAACGGAACAATGAAATCCGTCTTGGCAAAGAAGGAATCATTTCCAGCAAAGAAAGTAAGATTCCGGTTGCTGTTATCCCGACAGACGAAGAACTCATGATTGCACTTGATACGGTCAGAGTTTTGGGACTTTAAAGAACTCAAGAGCTGAATTATTGTAAATAGGAGGACAAAAGATGAAAAAAATGTCAAAAATACTTTCCTTCATTCTTCTGTCCTCTTTTTCTATTGGTCTTTTCGGATGCAAAAAAGAAGAAAAGCACCCAGAGCTCAACATCAAAGACAAGATCACTCTTCCAAAAAAGGAAGGAATCGATTCTTTTGTTTATATCGAAAGCGATAAACAGCTCGACGAAATCACAAGATATGATCAGGCTATGGTTGTCGTGAGCAAGGAAGGCTGCCAGTACTGCGATTCTCTCCTTTATTCTCTCCGGGGCAATCCCGATTCCGATGGAAACTATAAGGAAGGTTACATCTACAAAACATCTTCCATTATTTATTTAGTCGATTATTTCACCTACAATACTTGTTATTCAAACCCAGAAAACAAAAGTGGTTATTTTGCAAACCATTATCCTCAGATTACAGGAACACCTGTAGTCCTATTTTATGGTGATGGAAAACTAGTCAATAGCAGAGTTGGGCATTTCTATTCGATGGAACCACAAAAAATCGATCGTACGGATAGCCAGAAAAATTACGAAAACACAAAAAACATTTTGGATAAATACCTTTATTCGACAAGCTATTACTCTTTGAACGATATGGTTCGAGTCAAAAATGCTGCTTCCCTCTATAAAACGTATTATATCGAAAATAGAGATGAAGAGGATGATACACTAGGTTTCTCGACCGATGCTCTGGATGAAAAGATTCTGGAAACGACAGACAAAATCATCGTCTATACCTGGAGAAGGTGTCCGGATTGCACCGATTTAAAGAAACGCCTGATACTACCCTATTTGTATGGCAACGAAAAGAAGCTGTATTTCTACGAGGTAGATGGCTATTTTCTCAAAAAGAAAAACGCCGATAACGAAAAGAAAAAAACAGGAGAACAACTCTGGCAGTCCTTCTGCTCAAAGTTTTACTTGAATGATATTCCCGGATATGAAAACGATTATGGAAAAACAGGAGCCGTTCCCGCTCTTATCTTCTATTCCGGAAATCAAAAAGAACATGAGACCAAAGTATATCGCAACGATAAAGACATCAAAATCGATTCCAGTGGATTCCTTTATTACACCACTTCTCTCTATGAAGAAGTGAAAGAACTGCGAAGCAAGGAAAAAACCTCAAGCGATGATCCTGCCAGTCAATCTTATCAGAATGCCTTGTTTGACCTGGATACGCAAAGAGATGAACTCGAATTGGATCTAATCCTTGAATTTTTAGATAGCAAAAATGAATAAATTTTTAATTTTTGGTGCTCTTCCTTTCCTTCTTTTTTCTTGTGAAAAGAACAAAACAAACAGGATTCCCATTTATCATATCGATTCCATAAATTATAAAGAGGAACGGAACTACCATCTTCTTTATAGTATGGATAATGAAACCCTTCTCTCCTTAAAAGAGAAAAAGGCTTCTTTTTTTGTCTGCATTTATCAAAGATCCTGTTCATCCAATTGTACGGTATTCGATTATTCCTTATATTCAAAAGCAAATGAAGCCGATTTTCTGATTCCTTATATCGACAAGGAGAATTACGACCTTCTTCCCAAAGATACCTTTCCCTCCGTCCATGAAAATGCAATCCTTTTTTTCGAAAAAGGAACACTCATTCAGCAAACCGAAATCACCGAAAAGAATGTTTCGATCGAAGAAGTCAGCAAGATCATAGATGCATATACCTATGATTCAGGTATAAAGATTGTTACACCGATAGAAAAAGAAGAAGATTCTTCTTTGGATTCATTCTCTTTTTCGGTTGAAAAGGACGAGAAAGGAAAATCCTATCATTCGTATCTGAAAACCATGAAGAAGCCTGTTCTTTTTTTAAATACAGAAAAGACAGAAGATTTTTCCTTGATTCAAGAAAAAACGGATTATTCCTCCCTTTACCTTTACAAAGGAAACGATAGCCTTACGTCTACATTTTTCGAAAAAACAGGCATCAAAAAAGAGGAGCTGGAACAAAGCTCCTCCTATTTATTCCGTTGATTACTTCAGTTCGTCACAAGCTTGAATCAGTTTGGGAAGTTCATCCAAGGATTTTAGCTTACAGCCGGCCGCATAATCATGACCTCCACCGTCAAATTTCATTGCAGCGGGGGAGACTTTGGTATGGGAAGAACGTAAGGAAACACGGAAGTTGTGGTTCTTCTCATCTTCCGTAACGGAACATACGCAACGAACACCTTTCATATTGCGAAACGTGTTGATATGAAGGTTTCCTTCATCGCTGGTCATATGAAGTTCATCCATCGTCTTCTTGGTGAAGACAAAATAACATGTTCCTTTTTCCGTCAAAACAAAATTATTAAGGCAGAATTTCAAGATGTTGATCTTCCTGAGATCCGTTTCGTACATTCTGTCGTAGATGCTTGTCTTATCAACACCAAGATTTAGAAGGTCAGCAGCAATCCTTAAGGTAGCTCCGTCGCTGTCTTCATAAAGGAATCTACCTGTATCTCCAACAATGCCACAATATAGGTATTCAGCAGCCTTCTTACTGAGACAAAAGCCTTTTCCCCTAGATAGGCAGAATAATGCAATCAGTTCACTTGCAGCCGGCCTATCGGGATGAACGATAAGAAAATCGCCAAATCGGTACTCTTCCTGAGGAAGAGGATGATGGTCGATTTTAATGACTTCTTTTGCCTTGGAGATATGATTATCGGAAATGCGTTTACTATCCGAAACATCTACGGTAATGGAAAGATGATCTTGATCATAAAAAGATTCATCTAAGGTTTGGCACAAAGGAAAAAGGGATGGCTGAAAATTGGGTTGATTCTCACCAACACAAAAGACCTCCTTTTCCGGATAATTTTCCTTAATCCATGTTGCTAGACCGAATTGACTTCCCAAGGCGTCATAGTCGGGGGAAGTGTGACGATAGATGACGATTCTCTGTTCCTGGCGGATCCGTTTTTCCAAATATTTGAATTCTTCGTGAAGTTTCTTGTAATCTTTAGTTTCCATAATAGCCTCTTTCGGAAATTTTCCTGGCAATATTCTATCAAAAACTAAGGTGCGATAACATGCTTTTTGCATATTCCGAAAAACAGTATCTCCAAAAACATCCATTTTTCCGTAATCTAAGAATCAAAACCCAAACTTCTATCCCACCGAGAAAGAGAACGTTTTACAGTTCTTCTAAAGCAATCAAAAGTATACCCAAATCCATATACAGCCAAACAAAAGAATCTTTTTCATGACTCGGAAGACGTTTTCTGAATCGTTAGGGCAAATACAAATTGAAAAAAATTTTGTTTTAACTGAATTTATGCCAAATAGGCAAAGATGATTTTTCGAAAAGATTTCCTTAAACCGAGATTTAAACAAAAAGTCCATTCAAAAATAACACCTTCAGAAGCGAAGATCGTTTAAAAAGTATTAAAACTTGATCACCCTTAACTAGAGACCATTCTTCTCTGATTTACATGAATAGTCATGATTGAACTCCAATCTTTTTAAACCTAAGATACTACGCTTAAAACTCTTGTTAAATTTAGTATATCAACGAATAATTGGAAATCCCCTTCCCTATCCAAAAGTGTTGTATTTAACTTGAATAACTATATAACCTAGAAAATTCAAGAAAACACTTGCAATCACTAGGAACATTTCATAT
>DHKM01000011.1:7021-31957 GCA_002404835.1 Caryophanales bacterium UBA4694
GGATAGAGCAACTGCCTTCTAAGCAGTGGGTCAAGCGTTCGAGTCGCTTCGGGGTCACCACTCTGTAGAACACGTGCAATTTGCACGTTTTTTTGTTTTCAAAAATAAAAAAACCTTGTAACCATGAAAATGTTGCAAGGTTTTTTCATAAGCACAAAACAAAGTATGATGGCTTAATTTTCTTTTTCGGAACCAGCATCTTCTTGATCAAGAAGTTTCTGGAAAGAAGCAAGAGGCTGTGGTTTACAATAATAATATCCTTGAATCAGATCACAACCGATATCTTTCAGATAGTCTGATTCCACTTTGGTCTCAACACCCTCACAAACGACTGTCTTGTCCAATGATTTGTTGAGCATGACAATCATCTTGAGAATATTCTTGGAATAGGAATCAAATCCGTTTTTACCTGATAACAGTTTTTTGTCGATTTTAAGGATATCGAAATCAATATGATTGATCATAGAGAAATTGGAGAATCCGCTGCCGAAATCATCGATGGAAACCGTACTTCCAAGAGCATGGATACGGCGGATGGTATCTTCCAAATTGATCTGGGAATTTAGAATAACGGATTCCGTGATTTCGAATTCCAGATATCTACCATCAATATTGTATTTTTTGATCAAAGCTTCATATTCATCGAAGAAAGACGGAAGATCAAAATGCCTTCTACTCAAATTGATACTAATCGGAATGACGCGTTTGTTTTCCTTTAAACGGCTCGAAATGTCTTTAAGAACCTGCTCGAATACATAAAGATCCAATTTAACAATGAACCCGTTCTTTTCGAAGACATCGACAAAGGTCTGAGTATTGATGAAACCCTTGTTCTCATCCTTCCATCTGACAAGGGCTTCTACAGATGTGAAACGACCCTGTTTTAGATTATATTTTCCCTGATAATAGACTTGGAAAGCATGATTTCTCATTGCAGCTTCCTGAGACTGCTCGATATAGATTTCAAGTTCAGCACGTTCCATCATTTTCTGATCGAAGAATTTGAAACCATTGATATTATCGAACGTGTAAAGGCTGTTCGTTGCCGAACGGGCTCGATCGATGGCCAGCCAAATCGGTTCTTTCGGATTCTCAATTTTATAGAAACCGACATTCATATGTATTTTTTCAATGGTCTGAAGGATTTTGCCTTCTGAAATAGGAGCAAGAATCTTTTCCATTCTCTTTTGACAGGCTTTTGAACTATCGCAATTGAGCAGCATGATGAAACGATCCGAATATTCTCTCGAAACAATCTCATTCGGCTGTATTGAACGATTGAAGTACTCACCGATTTTTCCCAAGAGGGAATTGGCATATTCCGTTCCGTTTTGATTATTGATGAATTTGAATCGTTTGATATTTAGATATACGAGATAATAATGATCGCAATTTTTTTGTACTAACGTAGTCGCATCAATAAAGAACCTTTGTTCATTGATGGATTTCGTCAAAGGATCAATGTATTGAGAAATGAAATAATTCATTTTTGTCTTTTGAAGGAAAATGGTAATACAAAGGAAAATTATAAAAGCAAACGAACAGAAAATATTAAAATAAATAACACCGAATCTAGAGATATTTCCCAAATAGGATTCGGCTGTCTCAAATGGGATGATGGAAAGAAGGACCCAGTCAGAACGATCTGCTCCTTCCAAATTTTGATTATAAAAATAGTATCTTTTTCCATTGATATGAAATAAAGAGATGTTCTTATCCTCTTCATCGAAGGAATGCCGCAAAGTATTTTCATAATCAATCAGATTGTCTTTATCCAATTGGTTGAATATATTATTCCCACTGAAATAGGTAAAGGAATCCGAACCGTTGTCACAGATTTTCGTTCCTTTCTGAGTAACAACAGCAAAATAGGCAGATGAAAGGAAAGAATTCAGAAAAAGACTGGACGCAAATTCACTAATATCAAAGAAAGAAAGAAGTCCTTTGACCCGAGAAATTCCCTCTTCATATTCAAAGGGAACGCCAAAAACAATCATACTGTTATTCGAAGAGAAGGAAACAGAATCGATTCGATCTACATATTTTCTTCCTTCGGCAATGGCAAAATCTATCGGAAGTCCGACAAAATTGGTAATCTCCTCCTTAGAAATAAATACGCTACCATCATCCATAAGCAGTGCCGGATTTTTGATTGAGGTATTGTTTTTGATTCTGGATACAAGAGATTGAAGGCCATCATAACTAGCCAGAACATTAGTTCGGAAGTTCTTCATCGCTTCAGCAGTTTTGGTCAGTTCTTCGAAAGCCTCATCCATTTTGCGCTTGGTCTGAGATTGGACATCATCCGCACGATCCTGTGAAATACTCTGAGCAATGGTTTCGGTTTGTTTATTGGATTCATAATTGAAATTGATTGAAACGGAGAAAACAATGAGAATGAAGACAGCAAGAATGGAAACAAGAATCGAGGAATTGCGATATTTTTTCTTTTTGATTTCCTCATTAAAAAGCAGATCCGTCCTTGTTTGATGATACAATTGAACCTTTCGGTTCATCTTGGAAGAGGATTGATTGCTGATAAAATGATTAGGATAAATGGTTGCAGAATTCTTTCCTTTTTTCTTACTATGATACAAAGCTTCATCAGCTTCCTTGATCAAGGAAGAAAGTTCTCTGTTGCCTTTGATAGGGCTTGTAATACCTAAAGAACAAGTAACACCACTTCGTGAAAGGAAGCTTTTCTCATAACGGAATTTAACTTCCAAAGCCCTCTTTACCAAAAACATAAGTTTTTCTTCTGAAACATCATGAAGATAAACCAAGAATTCATCTCCGCCATAACGTCCAAAAGCGTAACCTTTAAAGATATCGTTCAACTTTTCAGCAATTGCTCTAAGGCAAGCATCTCCTACCATATGACCGAAGTTATCGTTGATTTGTTTGAAATTATCCAAATCAATCATAATCAAGTAGGAGTTCTTTCCATCATGATTGTTAAGCTCCTGAATCAAATAATGGAAAAGATAACTTCTGGAATTGATTCCAGTCAAAAAATCCTTGTCTTCGTTGTCTTCACCGATTCGGAAAAGACTGACATCAACATCATCTTCTTCAACATTGGAGATTTCAAAGAAATATTTTTTTTCATCCATCGAAACAATACCAAGACGGGAACCGGTTCCGCTGGTGGCAAAAAAGGTCGACACTTTTCCGAAATCGAATTTGGATCTGTCAGAGAAAAGAAAATAATTATTAAGATATCGATTGAAAAAATCATCAAAAGTCAATGGTTCCTGAAATGCATCCCCATTGAATTTCGAAATCTTCTCGGTCTTTTTATCGTATTGGAATTCGAATACAAAACTATTTGCGCTCATTTCTTGTCCTTCAGTTCATTTAGACGGGTCATAAAATCGCTATACCGATAAATGCTAGCAATATCCTGAATTTTTCCAATACAATTATTTACTTCATCATAAAAGCCTTCATAATATTCAAAGGTATCTAAATCAAAATACCCGAACGCCTCTTTCTTCTGTTCATTGATATTATTATCGGAAATAGTCGGATATTTACGGAACATCTGGTCGGAAATATACGACACATAAAGAACAAGGTATTTATCCACATAGTCGTATGGTTCCTCTTCCGTTAATCCATCACCAAAGAACAAATCGAAATAGTTTCCGAAAGAAAGCAATTCTCCATTGAGTTCTTCAAAGTAAGATGAAAGATTATCCGAAGTAATCCTAAAGTTCTTGATTCTTGCCTTTAAATCCTGAACCTGAGTGTCTATACGATTAAGAATGTAATTTTCGAGACTGTCATATTTATCGATAGAATAGACCTTTTCCCTATTTTCCTCAGTGAGATTCGAAAGATAGGTATCTATGACGCAAAGGTTGTCATAATAAGCGGGAGAATAACGATTTTCGTAATCATCAGGATCATTTCCAAAGTAATCCAAGAGACTGCCTATTTCGATATCTGCAAGAATCCGATAGATATTCTGCATGGTTGCATCTGTTCCGGAATAGGGATAATAAGCAAAATAATATTGAAGTGTAGAATTGTAGAAATCAAGATATTCATCGAAATTATATGTCTTTTCAAAATCGAAAGCATCAATGTCGTTGGCAATCTTCAGACTCTCATTAGAGAAGAAAGCGTCAATTCCCTGATAGAAGGTTTCGAATTCATCCGAATGGTAAATCATTTCCTTTCTGTGTTCAGTAGAAAACCAACCATCGATGAAAGCAGGCAAGGAAAAATAATTATTATTTTCATTCGGTGTTACCAAAAGATACATATTATAGACATCTTCATGATTTCCATTCTTCCATTCAAGAACATCATGAATTTGGGAAGAAACATCCATTGCATTGATTTTCAGCACAATCTGGTTTGGAAGAGTCAATCCAAGAAGTCCATTATCATCTACATCAGAAAGAATTCTCTTACATTCAGCATCATTATAATCATCGTCATCGGTAGAGAAAGAAACAATACGTTCGAAAAGAGCCTGTTTGCTTTCTTCTGTCAGGAAAATAAAACGTGTGGCGATTTCGGTATAAATATTGCTGACAACCGACTTGACTTCATCTGGGAAAAAGGAATAACGTTCCACAAGTTTTCGATATAAGGCAATACTGTTTTGATTGATTGATTTAGTTTGAACGTATTTTCGGAAGAATTCAATTTCGATTTTCCGTTCAAAATAAGCAAAATATTCGATATTCTCGTTAGTATAGAGATGATTACGATAAATAATGGAAAGTCGTGAGAGAATCTTGTTCAAATCAGATTTGAACAAATCCAAATCCCCCAAAAAGAGAGGCTCAACACCTCTACGGTAACTGGAATAGGAAGTAAATTGGAAATCCGGATTTGATTCAATTAAAGAGATGGTATTTTCGACAATTCTATTCTGGCTAATGATTCCGCCGGTCATATCTGCTTTTCCATCGAAATTGCCAGAAGAGAATTCATTTCTACAGTTATCATATTTAAAACAGACAACAAAACCATCATTAACGGCATAGCCCGAAGAATAAAAGGAATTGCTGGAATAGGAAAACATTCTCTTTAGATTAATTTCCAGGGAATTCAGGTTTTTGCAAGAACAAAGCATCAAACCGTGTGCCTTAACAAGGCTCAACTTAGAATCTTCAGGAATCACAATGGATCTGACATTAATCAAAGAACAAAAAGCATAATCGCTAATTGTTTCAACACTTGTATTCAGTTCAATATGGGGGTTCTCATAATATTGAGGTACGGCATAAAGAATGGACTTATCCTTCGAATATAAAATTCCATCCTCACATGAATATTTAGAATTGGAAGAATTGATTTCAAATGAGTTTCCCTCATAATCCTTAAATGCCGTTAAACTGAAAGAATTAAGAGATTCCGGAAGGACAAAAGTAAAACTGCATCCACCGAATGCTTCATCACCAATATAAGAAAGACCTTCATTAAGATTCAATTTCTTCAAGGAAGTAGACATATTTCTAATCTTGAAGGCACCTTTTTCGATTCTTTTTACCGTTTTGGGCAAATCAAACTCTGCTTTATTATTTCCATAACAATAACGAATCAGTTTTGTCATGTCCTTAGAATATAAATTTCCATCGACAGAAACAAAATAAGGGTTATTGCTATCGACAACGATTTCCTTCAGTGATTCCATCAAAAGGAATGTTCCTGATCCGATAATACGGGTGGAGGCAGGAAGAACAAGTGATGTAATTTCATTGCACCCACTAAAAGCTTCATCACGAATTTCCTTAAGTCCTTCCGGAAGTTTGATATCATAAAGGTAAACGTCACCGGCAAAACACTGTTCCCCAATAACCTGAAGTTTGCTTCCTTCTTCAAAAACGACCTTTTCCAAATATCCGGAAGAATAACTAAAAGCCCGATTACCGATTCTTTCGACGTTCTTAGGAATCACTAGATCCTGACTTAGTTTAGATTCCGTAAAGGCTTCTTCACCAATATATTTCAACGTTTCAGGAAAACTTATTTTAGTAAGATACATAAGATGAGCAAAAGCCTTATCCCCAATAGTCGTAACTTGTGATCCTTCTTCAAAGGAAATTTCTTCAATGAAGCTTCCGATTCCAAACATTCCAGTAGAGGAATCCATGAATGATGGGGCAATTTCCGCAACAACATATCCTTCGACCGTCTTTGGAATCACCAAATTCGATAAAGAAAATAAAACGTCTGGATGAGAAATAATATATTCCTCATTCAAGCCAACCAAAGTGGCCGTTTGATCTTTTTTGTTGATAGTATAGTTGTATAAGTCAGATTTCTTGGTATCGTAACCAGCATACAAGGTAACATTATCCGAGTACATGAAAACATCAGGAACAAGATAAGTAGCTCTTTCCATCAAATTTTCATCAAAAAACCAGCCAGAAAAAACAAGTTCATTTCCATCCTCATCAAATTTCAAAGGAATATAATTGGAAATATCGACTTGATTGTTATAGAACGTCAAATGAACATCTTCCGTAGAACCATTGATTTCTCCACCCATTGGATTCAAAGTTAGATAGTGGTTAACAACTGTATAATCCCATTCCTTTACAAATCCATCGATTTTGAATTCAGCACGATGATTTCCGGTTTCTTCGGTATCAATTCCAGAAACCTCTACATCGTTGTCGAGAGCATTGAACTCTTTGGTTTCCTTATTGGAGTAAGTAACCTCAAGATTGACTTCAGAAAGATCAATGACTTCACCATATGAATATGTGTCTTTCATAGGAGAAGTGAAATTGATTTTATTAACCTTTATAGATGAATTATCTCCGCACGAAGAAAGTCCTGCAATGGAAGAAAGAAGAACCAACAACGAAAGAAATTTGCCGTTTTTTTTCATATTTACCTCCTCTTTGCTTCCTCGAGGCTAGAGAAAACAAAAGAAACTGCATGAATCGTATCACCACACCGAGTCGGATTAAAACCGACCTGTTTATCAAGACCATCCGGAACAATGACCATGTATTCTTTTCCATCAACAATCGAATTTTTGTTTTCAAGAATGAACTCACCTTTTGAATTCTTTGTCGCTCCACGATAGAAATAATCCGAATCATTACCCAAATAATCGACAATAATTTTGAGCTCTTTGCCGTTTATGTAATAAGGAACAAGATCTAGATTTTTATCAAAAACAATATCGAGGTCATTTTCATAAATGGTTTGTTCGAAAATGGGTTGTTGGATAAAATCATAAGGGAAACAAAGAAGATTCAAATTATATTTTTTCTTAAAGAAATCATAAAAATAAAGAAGAAGAGCATCCTTGAACTCCTTGCTGGAAGAATCATACCCTTCCAAGAACGAAAGTTTATACTCGTTGGCTTGATAGAGAAGATGATTCTTCATATTGAGATCCAATGACTGTACAAAAGCATAATCCTGGATTTTCTCATAAGAATAATCTTTCAATTGAGAAAGACTCCAAGAAAACGCACCTTTAAATTTATCGACCAGGAAGACATTCCCATAATTAACCCACTTATTGAAACTAGCGTATTTATCATGAAAAACAAGGTTATTATCCTTAAGATAACTGATTTTATCCGGAATCGTATTTCCGTTTTCATCCTTTAGAAGATAACTTTGACCTTCCTGACTAGAAAAATATTCCAAAAAAGCTTGGATTTTCATTCTGTTTTCTGTAGTAAAAGATTTTTTCAGAACAGAAACAAAAAAATCTGTCGTTGAAGGAAGATAGCGTCTATTTTCATTATTTCCCAAATAGGGAAAGAATTCATAATTGAAACTTGCACCTGCTTTGTTGTATTCATCAATGAAATTGAACGAAGAAGAAGAGCAGGAAAGAATTGCCGTCTTTCCTTCCATGAAATCTTGAATATTCTCTTCAGCGGATTTATCTCTATCAATATAATCATTGCGGAAAAGTTCCACATACAGCCTAGAGCAACTCAAAAAATCTTCCAAATAGGGTGAATCTTGTATATAAGTGAAATTATCACCTTTTAAATATTGATCGAGGAAAATGCACCCTTCTGTCTTAGAGAAAAAAGATCCGACCGTAGCCTGAAGGAAAGCATCCAAATATTTCATATCATTTGGAAGAACCGAACCTCCCGCCTGATATTCTCCATTCTTAACGCCTGAGCAGAAATCCACTAAATCACCCAAAGTATTTGGGAGATTCAGATTTAGTTTATTGAAAATATCCATATTTGCACAATAGTAATAAACATTTCCAGGAGAGGGAAGACAATAAATATTGTCATCAGTGGCCATCAAAAAGTTCTGTACATATCTACGGAATTCAAATAAATAATCTGATGCGGTAAAGTCATAAAAATTATAGGCATTATTATTGACTTTAGTCAAATCAGTCAGAAGGACAATATCTCCATTTAAGTTATCATGTCGCAAAAAATAATCAATAGAATCTTCATCTAGTACCTCGAACTCAACCTGAAGCTCAGGGTATTTTTTTGAAAAAGAATCAAAAAAACTTTTTGAAATATTATAATTTTCCTTATCCAAAACGATTTTCAATGTTTGATCCTGAACAACAGTAGAAGGAGCACAAGAAAAAAGGAGAAACACACAGCCGAAGAACGCTAATTGATTCTTGAAAAATCTTTTAAACATATTTAAATTATATCATGCTACTTTCTTATGTAATAAGAAAAAAAGTTTGCCAATAAAAAAACGTATTATTATTTCACGAGTGTAAAATATAGGTAGTCTTAGTTTTTCGATGTTTCTCTTAAAACGATATTCAGTTTTTTTCAAAAAACACACCAGCAGTGGAACTTTGAACAATTTTCGGTTGTCTATCGACCAAACGAATGATACATGATTCGATTTTGGATCCTGGATCGGTCGCCTCAAACCGTCTTACCACTTTTCCAGAACGATCAATTAGAAATTTCGTAAAATTCCATCGAATTTCAGGATTGTTTTCTAAAGGAGAATGCCCGCTTTTGATGAAGCAAGATTGAATTATCTTAGTAAGAGGATGACATTCATTAAGCCCTTGAAATTTCTTCTTCTTTACCAAGAAAGAAAACAAAGGATGAGCATTTTCTCCTTTCACATCACATTTTTGGAATCTAAGAAACGAAGTTTTAAATTTGTTTTGAATTTCCATTTCGATTTCCGAATCCGTGCCTGGGCACATTCCATGAAACTGATTGCAAGGGAAATCAAGAATTTCAAAATCTTCTTTCTTGTATTTTTGATAAAGTTCTTCCAAAAATGCATACTGATCCGAAAGAGAATCAAAAACAGCGGAATTCAAAACAAGGACAATTTTCCCTCGAAGATCCCTAAAAGAAAAATCTTTACCGTTATTCAATCGGCAAACAAAATCGTAGAATTCCATCATTCACCTCACTAGGCAACATTATTCTATACTTTTTTTCCGAAATTTGTCTTATAATATTCCCGTTATAATGGAGGAAAAAAGATGACCAAATTAGTTCTTATCCGTCATGGTGAATCCGAATGGAACAAACTTAATCTTTTCACCGGATGGACTGATGTAGATTTATCCGAAAAAGGCGTCCAGGAAGCAATTACCGGAGGTAAGCTCCTCAATGATGCAGGCTTCCGCTTCGACATCGCCTTCACTTCTACGTTGAAGAGAGCCATCCATACATGCTGGCATGTCCTTGATGGTGTCGACCAGGATTATATCCCTGTAATCAAGGATTACCATCTTAACGAAAGACATTATGGTGCTCTTCAGGGACTCAACAAAAAGGAAACAGCCGAAAAATACGGTGCCGAACAAGTTCATCAGTGGAGAAGATCTTTTGATATTGCTCCTCCGGCCCTCGAAGTCTCGGATAAGAGAAACCCTGCAAATCAGGAAATGTATAAAAACATTGACCCCAAGAATCTCCCACTTCATGAATCTCTTAAGGATACCATCGCACGTGTCGTTCCGTATTACAATGATGTCATCGTTCCGGAAATCAAAGCAGGAAAGAAAGTTCTTATTGCTGCCCATGGAAACTCTTTAAGAGCTTTAGTCAAATATCTCAAGAACATTTCTGATGAAGATATCGCTGGTCTTAACATTCCAACCGGTGTTCCATACGTTTTCGAACTTGACGATGATCTCAAGGTCATCAAGGATTACTATCTTGGCGACCAGGAAGCAATTGCTGCCAAAATCAACGCCGTCAAGAATCAGGATTCTGTAAAGAAATAAACTTGATTGAAACAAGGCTGAATAATCAGCCTTGTTTCTTTCTATATTAAGAAAGGTTTAAAAAATGGTTACATTAAAAATCGTGGGGTTAGGCGATATTCAGCTTGAAATGGATTACGAAAATGCTCCCATTTCCGCTACTAACTTTGTTTATCTCGCTTCAAAAGGTTTCTATAATGGAAAAATTTTCCATAGAGTCATCAAAGGATTCATGATTCAAGGTGGAGATCCAACTGGAACTGGAACCGGCGGTCCAGGATATTGCATCAAAGGCGAATTTAAAGCTAATGGAATCGACAACAAAATTTCTCACAAAAGAGGCGTGATCTCCATGGCAAGAGCACAGGATCCGAATTCAGCTGGCTCACAGTTCTTTATTTGCGACGCCGATGACGAATTCCTTGACGGACAATATGCAGCCTTCGGACATGTTGTTAGCGGTATGGATGTTGTAGATAAAATCGCTGCTTCTAGAACCGGATACAACGACAAACCGATCAAAGCAGTGATAATCAAAGAAGCCATTGTCGAAAACGAAGAAATCAAGGAACCTCAGAAAATCTGATTATGGTCTATGTTTTCTTCGGTAGTGACTATGGTCTTACTTTGGAGAAAGCAAAAGAAGCATTAAAAAAACAGATGATAAAAAACGGGATTGACGCTGCCGTAAAATACGATGCCTATAGTTCAAACATTGCAGACGTCGTGGCAGAATGCCAATCCCTTTCTTTGTTCGATAATGCAAAGGCAGTTCTTTATACAAATTGCTATTTTCTTTCCTCAAATGTAAAAACTCAAAAAGGCCAATTCAAAGAAAGCCAGCAGGATTACAAGGGATTTTTGGAATATCTTAAATCTCCGGAAGAATCCGCAGATCTTTTTTTGGTTGCAAATTCTACCTTGGACAGCAAAAATGAAATTGTCAAAGCATTGAAAGATATGCCAGCCATTTTCACAAATTGTACTGAAATGTCAGAAGAAGATTACATCAGCTATGCGATGAGGAAAGCAAAAGAAAACGGAAAAGATATTGATCGTCCCAGTGCTAAGGAGCTTTATTTAAGGACGAGCTATAAAGAAAACTATAAATCCCATGGAAATTATATGCTCTTCAACAACGAGCTTGACAAATTGATGATTTATACAAACCGTATCCGCGAAGACGACGTCAAGTTATTCATTCACAAACCCCTGGAAGATAATTTCTTTGAAGCGATTAAACTCATACTTGCAAAAAAGCCCGACGAAGCCATTCGCATCTATAAAGACGTAAGAACTTCCGGAACCAACGTTTTCATGATTCTTCCTGGCATTACAGCAGTTCTTAAAAATTATGCCCTTCTGAAATATCATTTCGAAAAAGGAACTTCTCAACAGGATATCGCCAAAGAATTACAGATCAAGAATCCAAATTCCCTGTATTTCAAAAAGAAGGAACTACAATATATCTCCTATCAAAACATCTTAAAAGCTTTGCTTGAGCTTTCAGATATTGAACGGGATGTAAAATTCAAAGGTGATGATCCGGACGAACGGATTTGCCTTTTCTTTGCCCTTTTCCAAAAGAAATATCTTTCAAGATAAGGAGTCAAAATGAATACCATAGAAAAAACAATTGAACTTTTAAACACTTCTTATTCCCCTTTTCATGTTGTAAAAAACATAGAAGAAGAATTGAAAGCCAAAGGTTTTATACCGCTTTGCGAAAACCGGAACTATAACCTGGAACTGGGTAAATCGTATTTTGTAAAAAGAAACGATTCTAGTATCATCGCATTTCGTTTACCACAAAAGATAACTACGGATTTTCATTTCCAGATCACAGCTTCGCATACCGATTCACCAACCTTCAAAATCAAACCTAACCCAATTATACGGAAAGAAAATGTCATTCTTCTAAATACAGAGCCTTATGGCGGACTTATCTACAACACATGGTTGGACAAACCTCTTTCCTTTGCAGGAAGAGTCATGGTAAGACAAAAGGACAGAATCGAAACAAGACTGCTTTCCATCGATGAAGACATTCTCATAATTCCAAACCTTGCCATCCACATGAACCGGACAATCAATTCCGGTTATATCTACAATCCATCGAAAGACCTTCTACCAATGTTCGCCTTGGATATCGATGAATCATTCGATTTCAAAGAATATCTTAAAAACAAATTGGAACTCAATGGAGAAGACGAAGTTTTGGCTTTCGATCTTTTCCTCTACAACCGACAAAAAGCGACACTTATCGGAATGAACCGGGAATTTCTGGCTTCCGGCCGTGAGGATGACCTCACTTCCTGTTATAGTTCTCTTCTGGGTTTCATGGAATCGCAAAACCAAGTGGCGGCTTGCAATGTCTTCGTTGCCTTTGATAACGAAGAAGTCGGCAGTTTGACAAAGCAGGGAGCCAATTCCACGTTTTTGAAGGAAACTTTAAAAAGAATCTCGGATATTTTAGGAATCAATGTGGACGATTACGAAACAAGAATAGCAGCATCAACGCTGATCAGCATCGACAATGCCCATGCCGACCATCCAAACCATTTGGAAATCCATGATCAGACAAGCCCCGTCCTTATGAACAAAGGAATCGTTATCAAATACAATGCGAACCAATCCTATACTTCCGATTCCTTATCTTCAAGCATCGTAAAGGCACTTTGCCATCAGAAAGGTATTGCTTTCCAGGAATATACAAACCGCTCAGACATGAGGGGAGGCTCCACGCTCGGAAACATTTCCAATTCCATGGTTTCCCTCACAAGTGTGGATATCGGAATACCGCAGCTAAGCATGCATTCTTCCTACGAAGTCCTGGCAAAAAACGATATCACAAGCATGGCGGATTTCGTAAAAGAATACTACTCCCATGACATCTACATGGATGGATCAAGTGTTCGCATAAAATAAGAAGACCGGAAACGGTCTTTTTTCATGCACAAAAAAAGCCCAAGACATATGTCTCAGGCAAATAGAATTCAAATTTTAAAAAACTTAGGCAGCTGTCTTCAAAGAAGCTACTCTCTTCATGATGGTAGACTTCTGTCTGGAAGCAGTGTTCTTCTTCTGGATTCCGTTCTTGACGGACTTATCGATCAAAGAAACAGCAACCGGAAGAGCCTTCTGGGCATCTTCGACTTTGCCAGCATCACAAGCGACATTAACAGCCTTGATAGCATGTCTCATCTTTGTCTTGAAGGATGCATTAGCCTGTCTGTTTCTTTCAGCAATAAGGATTCTCTTTTTCTGCGATTTAATGTTTGCCATATTATTCTCCTATCAATTTAAAAAAACGTATGTTTACCGCAATTAAAAATTATAGCAACAAGAGGGCATATTTTCAATACTTTTTTGCCATTTAACCATGCAAATGATACAATAAACCAGAGAGGTAAATATTATGGAATACAATCGTTTGATTGATCATACTCTTCTTGCACCGGATGCAACAAGAGAACAGATCAAAAGAATCTGTGATGAAGCAAAGCAGTATCATTTCGCTTCCGTCTGCGTCAATCCTGGATGGATCAAATACTGCAAAGAACAGCTGAAAGGAAGTGAGGTCAATGTCTGTACGGTCATCGGTTTCCCACTTGGCGCAACATTGATGGCAAGCAAAATCTCCGAAGCCAAGGAAAGTCTTTTCGAAGGAGCCGACGAATTGGATATGGTCATCAACATCGGAAGACTCAAAGACCACGATGACAATTATGTCAAGACTGAAATTCAGGAGCTTAAACGTGTCTGCCAGAACCACATTCTGAAGGTCATCATCGAGACCTGCCTTCTTACGGACGAAGAAAAAATCCGTGCCTGCAGACTTGCGAAAGAGGCAGGAGCCGATTTTGTAAAGACTTCAACCGGCTTCTCCAAAGGGGGAGCAACCGTCGAGGACGTCAAGCTCATGAGAGAGACCGTGGGACCTGAAATGGGAGTCAAAGCAAGCGGTGGAGTCAAAACAAAAGAAGATCTGATCAATATGGTCAAGGCTGGTGCAACGCGCATCGGAACAAGCCATGGTGTTGATTTGGTAAAATAAGCAAAGAAAAAACTATCTCAGCTAGGACCAAAAATCCGGACTGAGATAGTTTTCATTTTATCTAGGATCGATTTCGATCTGCGAGTCAACGTCGATTACTTTGACAATGACTCTCGGTTCCTTTTCCGTTGTTTTCACCAAGGACTTTGCACATTTCTCGCTGATTCTCTTTTCGATTTCCATCAAAGAGAATTTGCGTTCACTGTTCAAAGCGTTGTTCAGCTGGTTTGCTAGAAGTGTATTGATCTGATCCAAAACCGGTTGAGAATCCTTCAAATACAAGAACCCGCGCATCTGAATATCCGGTTCGGACACAATTTTCTTTTTCTTGACCGAAACAGCGACACCAATAAGAACAACGCCGCCATCGGCCATTTTAGTTCTTTCTTCAATGGCTGCTTCTTTGACATCGCCTACGCTGTTACCATCAACCATAATATCACCGTTCCGGACAGTGACAATCTTATGGATGGGTTTCCCATCCTTGTCAAAACAAAGAACCATCCCGTTGTCGAAGACAAAGGAATTCATATGATTAAGTCCGATTCCAAGGTTCATAGCAATCTGTGCATTAGCCATAAGAAGACGATACTCGCCTTTGACAGGCATATAATATTTCGGCCTCATTAAGGAAAGCATCATCTTCAGATCTTCCTGTTGAGCATGCATAGAAGAGACCTGCTTTCTGGTAAGATTCACGACGTGACAATCGGTACGATACATGGTATCGCATGCATCCGTATGTATGATTTCTGTGCCAGGGACACTCGGAGCGGCATTAATCCAAGTATCAGTAGTCTCCACTTTCAGATTGCGGACATTTCCGTAGCAGATTTCCTTACAATAGCGGAAAAGCTTTTCCCCACTACCGGAAACAAGTATAACAAGATCATTTGGGGCGACTTTATTGATATCATGCAATGAAACAAGCATATCAGATGGAATTGCAATATCACCTATCTTTGCCATACTTTCGAAGAAAGCAATCTGTTCTGGATCAGCAATGACAATACGTTTCCTATATTTTTTGCAGGAATTAATGACTTCCTGAATATTATAGAAATTCTGATTATAAATAGAGATGAAAATCTTTCCCTTCGTATTTTCGAATTCTTCACGTAGGATATCGGTAATTTTATGATTCGGGGAAGCGATACCCGGTTTGTCAGCACATTCGGATTCAGTAAGAAGAAGGAATGTCTGTTCGCTTTCTGAAAGTCTGGCAACTTTCGGGAGATCGAACTGGAAGCCTTTCAAAGGGGAATAATCCGTAATGTAATCGGAAGTATAAACAATATTCCCGAATCTGGTTTTCAAGGCAAAGCCAAAAGATTCAGCAACACTATGCGTTGTCTGAAAAAGCTCGAACACATGCTTGGAAATCTCAACATGGCTTGAGGGTTTGACTTCGATGAATTGAGCCTTTTCGATGTTCCGGTTTTTCTTATAAGTAGACTGAATGATGGCGATCGTAGTCTTTGTGGCGATAATCGGTGCCTTGACAACGTTGAGAAGATAAGGTAGAGCTCCATATTGATCATCATGACCATGTGTGATAATGATACCTTTGACTTTGTTAGCAATTGTTCTGAGATACTCAAAGTCCGGAATGATGATGTCAACACCCGGTATGTTTCTTGTCGGATACTTCAGACCCGCTTCGATGATGAAAGCATCGTTATCCAATTCAATGACATAACAGTTTTTTCCCATCTCATCAAGACCACCCAAGGCAACTATCTTAACGGGATAGTTCCCGGTATCGGTCGCAAAATTGTTGTTTTGATTCGGCATTATAAATACTCCTGTTCGTAAATTAAATAAAATAGGTTTTCAAAACGTTCCTTATTTCTAAGTAATTATAATGAAAACCGAACTAAATTGCTAGGCTAAAGACAAAATTAATAGCGTTTACTTTTCAAAGGTCAATGTCCAAAAGTACCGGACAATGGTCAGAACCCATAACATCCGTAAGAATTTCGCTGTTTTTGACTTTGGGTAAAATATCCTGAGTCACCAAAAAATAATCCAATCTCCATCCAGCGTTCTTTTCCCGAGCATGGAAACGATATCCCCAATAACTATATTTCGCTTCGTCCGGATGCAAATAACGGAACGTATCCACAAAACCAAGACCAAGAAGGGAAGAAAAGGCATTTCTTTCTTCATCCGTAAATCCAGCAGAAAGATGATTTGAATCAGGATTCTTCAAATCGATTTCTTCGTGGGCAACGTTCAAATCCCCAGTAACAATGACTGGTTTGATTTTCATAAGTTCTGAAAGTTTGTTTCGCAAATCTTCTTCAAAAACAAGACGATAAGGAAGCCTTTTAGGTTTAGCACCCTTTTCCGGGTTTTCGCCACTGTTCGGAACGTAAAGCTCAACAAAAAAGAATTTTTCAAACTCTACGATTATGACCCTACCTTCGTCATCGTATTTACCATCAATTCCATATGTGACATTCAAAGGTTTGATCTTCGTTAGTACAGCCGTGCCCGCATATCCCTTTTTTATTTTAGAAACCGTCCAATAAGGAATCATCGAATCCATCACCAAAGGAAAATTATCATGAGCGGTTTCGGAAAGTTTCAGTTCTTCAAAACCAATAACATCGGGTGAAAAGGATGACCATTGATCAAGAAGGTCTTTTTTCAAATAAGCCTTGATTGAATTGACATTGAACGACATCAGCCTCATAAATCTTCCTCCGAATCATCATTTTTCAATATCGGTTTATAAAGATCTGTTCTACGATCGCGGAAAATTCCCCAATCCCTTCTACGAAGATAGCATTCATCCAAATCAAAGGAATGGGTAAGAATCGTCTCATCTTCGCGATTGGCGGATTCAACAACGGTTCCCGTTTCATCTGTTATGAAGGACGAGCCATAGAATTTCATACTTGTCTTCTCTTCTTTTTCAATACCGATACGATTAGAAGCAACAACAGGCATGATATTTAAAGCCGATTGACCGATCATACTATTTCTCCAATGTTGCATGGAATCGATAGGAAGAACGGGTTCACTTCCGATTGCGGTAGGAAACATAATAAAATCGGCGCCCTTCAAAGCAAGGATTCTGCCTGTTTCCAAAAACCATTGATCCCAACATATACCGATACCGACATTACCAAATTTCGAATGGAAAACCTTGAAACCAGTATCGCCTGGAGTGAAATAGAATTTTTCTTCATAATTATCACCGGTAGGAATATGTGATTTACGATATAATCCAAGTCTACTCCCATCGCTATCAATCACGCAAAGAGAATTGTAATAGCAATTACCGGCCTTCTCAAAAAAGGAAATAGGAAGAACGACATTATTTTCTTTAGCCACTTTTTCAAAATATGTTAAAGTTTTAGAATTCTTATATTCCTCAGCAAAAGCAAACCTGGAGTAATCTTCAACCTGGCAGAAATAATTCCGTTCAAAAAGTTCCTGCAGCAAAATGACATCGGCTCCTTCATGATGCGCCCTCTCAATCATCTTCGTAGCATGATTGATATTCTCATCATAGTCTTTTGAACAAGCCATCTGTGTGGCAGCAAGTGTTACTTTTCTCATTTTATTTGTCCCCTTCTTTTGGAATCACATAATAATTATCTGAAAACGGAATCTGCTTGGTAATACAATGGATGTTTCCTCCTCCGAGAAGGATTTCCCTGGAATAAACAGGTATGATTTCTTTGTCTGGGAAAAGTTCAGTGAACTGCTTTAATGCGACTTCGTCCATTGGGTCATGGAACTGAGGAAGGATAATGAATTTCTCACCCATATAGAAATTGATGTAACTAGCTGCCAATCTTCTCCCTTCCATCCGATTTACAACACCTTTTTCCATAACAAGCCCATCTGCTTCTTCTTTCTTCATGAACTGTGGTTTAGGGAGCATCACCTTTGTGATTTCTAGTTTCCTGCCTTTGGCATCCTTTGATTTGGAAAGGTATTCGTAGTTTTCTTTGCAAAGGGCATATTGAGGATCGTTTTCATCATCCGTATAAGCTAAAAGTATACTGCCTGGTTTATAGAAACAAGCCATATTGTCGATATGACCATTTGTCTCATCATTGAATATTCCATTCGGGACCCAAAGAATCTTTTGGACATTCAAAGTCTTTTTCAAAACGTTCTCTATCTGTCTCTTTGAAAAAGATGGGTTTCTTCCCTTGGAAAGAAGACAACATTCGCTAGTAAGAAGTGTACCTTCTCCATCGGAATGGACCGAACCACCTTCCAAAACAAAATCCTTTCTGGAATAACGGGGAATCATCAAATCCAGAAGAATATTTCTAGAAAGAAGGTTATCATCCTCCCAATCAGGATAAAGCCCATCGAATTTTCCACCCCAGGCATTAAAACCGAAGTCCACACCGCAGAGTTTTTTACTTTCATCATTGACAAGAAAAATCGGAGTCATATCCCTTGCCCAACTATCATCATATCTTTCACGGAAGAAATAGACGTTTTCACCCTCAAACTCACGGATAATCGAATAGGGAATTCTTGAATCGGCAATGACACAGACAAGTTCAAATTTGCTAATTGCCTTAACGACATCCTTGAATTCTTCCAATGCAGGTTTTGCATTTTCTCTCCAAGTATCTTTACGATAAGGAAGCTCAACCAAGGTAGCTAGATGTTTTTCACCTTCAAACGGGAAACGGTACCCTTTGACGTCTTGGATTTCTTTTTCAATACTGTTCATTTTGTTTTCCTTTAAACGATAAAAAATTTACCCATATATTATATAATAGTCTTGGCCGGTTATCGGCGAAAGGAGTAAAAAATGAAAATTCTCACAGTAATAACAGATGGATTTGAAGACAATGAAGCCATCGGAACGATTGCCATTCTTAGAAGAGCAGGACTTGACGTAACCGTAAGCGGATTGAACTCAACCACGGCAAGAGGAAGATTCCAAAACCAGTTGGTTGATCTGAAAAATCTACGAGATTTAGATTATGCATCCTATGATGCTCTTGTCATTCCGGGTGGTCCGGAATATATTTTGGAAGAAAAGGATCCTTATTTCCTTTCCATGGTCAAATATTTCATGTCAGAAAAAAAGATCGTAGCTGCAATCTGCGCCGCACCAACGATTCTAGGTCATCTAGGATTATTGAAAAACAGGAACTATACCTGTTTTACATCCATGAATGAAAATTTCGGCGGTCATTTCCATGATCAATATGTCGTTACAGATGGAAACCTGATTACGGGAAGAAGCGTAGCAGCAACTATCGATTTTGCGCTGGCAATTGTCGGTAAAATCCAAGGTGACGAAGCAGTCGAAAAATTGAAGAAGGAAATCTACTATGAAGAACGCTAATATAATCGAAACCATTCAGCAAAGCGGGTTTTCGGTAATCGATATTATATGCTTTATCCTTCTTGCCCTTGCACTTATCCTCGGATTGATAAAAGGCTTTGGAAAAGGGACCGTGCGTTCCATAGCAAATTATTCAGGTCTTGCCTTAGCTTATTTTGCCGGGGTTCCTCTCTCAAGACAGATCATCGGAAATACCAAAGGAATCGGAAACAATTTTATTTTCGACCTCTATTTCAAATCCCTTCCTACAACAGAATGTTTCACAAAAAGCCTCAATGGATTAGATGCCATAGAAAAAACAGACGCCATGTCAGCCGCACTTGGTGAAATTCATATTCCTACTTTTTTCCGAGGTTTTTTCACTAGTAGAGCTCTGATTCTTGACGGAAGTGTAGGTCAGGCTCTTGCTTCCTCCTTTACTTTCCTTACCATCACTGCCATTTGTTTCATCCTCCTCTATCTCATTGCATTCATCCTTGTGAAAACAATTTTAGGGAAAATCACAGGCTTTGTATTCGGAGAAAACGGGAAGAACCTTCTTGGAAGAATTGCCGGAATGATCAAGGCCTTAGTAAAAACAGGTTTTATGATACTTGTTGTTTTTGCTATCATCATATTAATCAATCAGTTCATGATCAAAGCAGACAACACTGTCTTGAACGATTGGTTGGTGAATGATCTGAACCTGTCTGATGGAAGTACGTTCTCAATCGGAAGACTGTTCTACAATTCTGCAAATTCTGTTCTGAATTGGATTTCATTGAGGTAATTATGGCATTAACATTTCATCATCTCGACAAATGGGCATACGCAAATCTGGACTTGGTCGAAGAATCCATCCAAAAAGGAGGAAAAGCTCTTGTCATCATTTCGGGAGCTTCCTCAAGTGGAAAATCCTATGCTGCCCAATACCTGAAAAGTCTTCTAGAGGAAAACGGCCACCACACCATCAGCATGTCCTTGGACCAATACGACATCGGTCTTTCGGGAATCGTTCCCAATAAGGCCAATCTCAATTTCTTCGATAATTCACTGCCAAACATGGATTCCATCAAAGAGGCCATCAAAAAGGTCATCTATGACATCGATTTCGACAAAAAATATGATGAGGATGCGCTAAAGAAAATCAGGATTGCCTTAAATGGACTGATTGAAGAAGACAAGATGGATCGTTTCATCGAAGCCCTTTCCATCGAATGGAAAAGAGTCAATTTCGACGAAACAACGGTTTATGACCTCCATGAAGCGAGTTTGGATATAAAGGAACTACTCTCCGGAGGAAAAGTTCAGGAGAAAATGTATTCCAAAATTGTCTCCGAAAGAGTTCCAAACGATGTCATTCTCGACGGAAAAGGAGTAGACTGCATCATAGTGGAAGGCATCTATGCCCTAGACGATTCCTTCATCCAGGAGTTCAAAAATCAGGATACGATCAAGAATTTCATCGACGGAAATCCAAAATCTCTCTTTTTACGCAGGGTTATACGAGACACAAAGATTTCCAGTGCCAGTTCTCCATTTACAATAAACCTATACTTCAAATACATTGTGAAAGCCTACAATTCAACCATTCTTCCGTCAAGGAACAATGCCGACATCGTTCTCAACAATGATATGACCTTTTCTGAATTAAGAGCAGGCGATCTCTATGTCACCAAAGACGAAATATTCACCAGAGACGATAAATATGTCGATACTCTTTTGAAGGAATCCCAGATTATTTCCACCCAGCTCCAGAAAGACATTTATTTCTCCGCGGAAAACGAAAACCTGGCAAACAACAACATCCTCAGATTAAGAGAGCTCTCTGTCGACAACGGAAAGACCTATTATCCGTCTTCCCTCGTTCACAAAGGAGCGCTTAAGATACGGAAAGACAACAAACTGATACGCCCAATCAACATTTTGCTCAAAGAAAATGAAATTTCGTCCGTTTGGAAAGCAGAAGAAGAAGTACTCAGCGATTTCCTCAACGCCGGTTTCTCGATCTCAAAGATGGAAAAAAAGACCAAGATCAAGATTATCTATAACAATCAGCCTCTCACAATCCGAAGAATCCAAGGAAAAGGAAACTATATCGAATTCGATACAATGGAAAACAAATCCGTTGTCGAAAGCATCAAAAAGAAAGCAGAAGACAAGTAAGTCGCATCCGTGTCTCGGCACGGATGCTTTTTCTATTCAATTCAGTCAAAGAAAAATGCCGGACTCCTTTATCAAAAAAAATCCGACATCCGCTTTCAAATGATAACCGCCTTACTTGCCCCGTTTTCAAATGCAAGTTTCTGCATTCGAATCAATTCATCCTGAGAACAAATGACTTTTCCGAAAATATCGATGCCTTCTTTTCTTACCCCGAAATAACGATATTTAAGAAGTTTATACCGGCACTGGTCTTTAACGATCCGACTCACATTGACGACCGTATTTTCATTCTGGCTTTCGAATTTCGGAAGTATGACAGTCCTCACTTCCTCAAGTCGGTGAATGGAAAGAAGATAATGAAGGTTATCAAGAACCACCTTATTGTCGACACCGCACAAATACTCATGGAATGTTTTGTCAAAAGCCTTCACATCCAACATGACTCCGTCGGAAAGCAGCATCACTGATTCATAGTTTCGAAAATCAACAAACCCGTTGGAATCAATAAGCAAAGATAAAGTGGGATCGGACTTCCTAAGTTCGGAAAACAACTCATAGAGGAAAGAAGCTTGATTCATGCATTCCCCACCACTGACGGTGATTCCCCGAATAAAAGGGCGGACTTCCTGGATACGGGCGATGATTTCATCTACACCCATATAAGTGATTTTCGGAGAAGAGAGGTGTTTACAAGTATGGATACAAGCATCACATCCTACGCAAAGCGAAGAATTCCAGACAACCTTTCCGTTTTCCATGGTCAAGGCATGAGTAGGACATACCTTCACACATTCTCCGCAGTTTATACACATATGTATCGTTTCCGGATTGTGACAATAATAGCATCGAAACGGACAGGACTGAAAGAAAATAGACATCCTGTTTCCGGGGCCATCCACGTTGGAAAACGGAATAATGCGGTTTACCGGTGCTTTTTCTTTACTTTCCATCTGGTTTATACACACGCCTATTGAGAGAATGGCCAAAATCCCTTTGTCCCTTACCGAAAACGGTACAGTTGTTCATGGAAGGCGTATTCTGATCAAGCTTCTCAAGCTCACTCTTCTTGACAAGATACCCAGTCACACGGACAACATCATTGTCACAGTCATAAGCCGTGAAATAACGCATTCCGCCATGGAAAGCACCTTTGATGATATCCAAAAGAGCAAGTGGCGAATTGTTCCATGTCTGGTCAAACTTGAAAATATCTCCGACACCGGATTCAAAATGCTTGTGCATTCTTCCCTCAATGGAAAGATGTTTGAATAGTTCAGGTTCGCAGCCAATCGGAATTCTGACGCCAGGAGCATCATCGCCTTTATCCGTTTCGATTCCGACTTGGGCATGCATGACGTAATGGTCGTTGCAGTTATGGCAATAAAGTCCCTTATGGTTTTGAACCATATTATAGATGGCATCAAGAATCCTCACGCCAAGATCTTCAGCCTCTTTATTGTTACCGAATCCCTTCTTCTTGTCCGTGATATGAAGAAGCTGATTCGTACATTCGGCAAGTCCGACCAGACCAACCATGCCAGTGAAATCATCCCGATGGACAAATCCTTCCGTAACAAGATAATTCGTCTTAAAGAAGTTTGATTTTTCCACAATAAACTGGATTCTCTGGTCTATGTTTCTAAGGATGAGATTGACATAGAACGGAAGAACACGATTGAAAAAATCATCAATATCCGTCGCTTTCTTGCTGATTTCATACATTCTCAGTCTCGGAAGAGTATAGCCACCTCCGCCGATACGGAAAGCATTGTAACAGCTCACGATAGCGTATTTACCTTCACCAAGTTCCGAACTATAGATCTTGTCATTGGCAAAACTCGGCTTAGAAGTCTTGAGCATGCAGTCGATAGAAGCAACAGCCAGATCTTCCGGAGTGATATCCTCATTATAAATGAGAGAGAGATTCGGAACAGCAAGCTGCATCTCTTTTGTCAAATCAAGAATAATACGGGTAACACGGTTATCCTTAGGTCCGATATTGGCATGAACAAAAGAATCCGTCAATGTCTTATCGATATTCAAGAGGAAAAGCTTCAATGCTTTTCTTGTCTCCTTCTCATCCTTGTCGAACGGTTCGAAAAGCTCCGAGAAATTCCCAAGATAGACCGGGAAAGACGTGATGGAAGGGACATTTCTATACATGATGAGAAGAGCATTTGTTGCTTCCCAAATATCCTGAGGCGGTTCAACTCCCAAAAATTTGCTGCCCTCACGGAAGAATTTTTGATAATCTGGAACAATGTATCTTGGCCGATAAGGGGATCTGCCTTCTCCTAAATCGCAGATACACTTGTCCTTTAATGCCTGAACAAAATCAGGATCCCTAGGCAAGGACTCGTCCTTGCTCTCGGCAAGTCTTGCCAAGGCAAGAACTTGCTGCTGATAAGTCAAAGTCGGATCCTGGATGATAGACATAACATCGCTAGCTATTTTACTCATGCTGGCCTCCTCAATTTCCTAATCATTATAGCCAAAACAAAACCATACAGTGAAAAAAAGCTCTTAGATTTTCAAAAAATAAAAATGAACAAAATTTCAAATTTATTGTATACTAGTCTTAACCTCATGGGGAAAGGAAAAGAACAACATGACAGAACTTAGATATTGCAGCCATTGCGGAAGACAAATTGATGAAAACGACGCTTATTGTCCACATTGCGGCGCCAAAATCGAAAAAGAAGAAAGCAACTATGAGTCCCGGTATGAACCAAAAGAAAACCAGAGTTATCAAAATGGGAATTATCAAGGCTTGGAAAACAAAAATACCAACTCCAACGATACTTTGACTTTAGTTTTCGGAATCCTATCTATTGCACTAGGAGGAATCCTTTGGACGATATTGACATTCGTTTTCGCAGCCAAAGCAGATCCAAATGATCAAAAGACAAAAATCGGAAAAATGCTGGCTGTTATAGGTTGTGTTCTTTGGATAGTCATCTTAATCATCCAAATCTCGCTGATTTTCTCACGTTAAAGAAATAAAAAAGATAGAGATAAAACAAAAGCAAAGATCTCTATTTTTTTTATTAAAAAAGTTGACTGGACATTCCAGTCAACTGATTTTATCCAAGATGGTGACCTGGACGGGGTTTGAACCCGTGAATGCATCCTTGAAAGGGATGTGAGTTAACCGCTTCTCCACCAGGCCTAATGATGGCGCCTACTGTAGGACTCGGACCTACGACCTACCGGTTAACGGCCGGTTGCTCTACC
>DHKM01000037.1 GCA_002404835.1 Caryophanales bacterium UBA4694
GCAGTGAACCATGCAACAGTACCGGTAACACTGGCGACACCGGTAAGAACGAGAGTAGCAAGGGCAGGGAGAATAACGAACTTAGATTTCTTGAAATTTTTCTTCATAATCTTGTAATCCTTTCTTTTAGAACGAATGACAAGAAACCTTTGAGAATAACGACAAAGAGCGTATCCCAATCAAGATTTCTTGGGACAATAGTGGATCTATGCCTCTTTTACGGGGTTGGACTATCCCTTAAGCGGCAAGCGATTCAGTTTAATTTTAGAAAAAAAAAAAATACAAGTGTTTTGAGCAAGAAAGTAACGGAAACATGGAAAACATCCTCGCTCTTCCAGACATTCCTACGGTATCTAGAAGTTCTGGAAATTATCTAGAAGTATCTAGAAGTTCTATATACTAAATTCTTAAATTTTCCCATAATTATCGTGTTTTTTATCTAGAAGTATCTAGAAATATTTAAAAATAGAATATATAATATTTTTAGAAAAACAAGAGGTCAAAAAGCATGAAAATCAATGAATTATTGCCGAATATAGAAAACGAAAACTATGGAATCGAATTTAAAGTCCGGCTGCTACTTGGAACAGATAAAAACGGCAACGACAACGAACTGAAATGGCTAAAGGAAATCGTGGCATTTGCAAATTCCCAAGGAGGAACATTGATTGTCGGTGTCAATGATAGATCTCATGAAATCGAGCCGCTGAATCATCTTGGAATCGATGAAACCGCCAAAAATCTTTATCAAAAAGTAGAAGAAAGAATCGAGCCGAATATTAGCTTCAAGATTACCGAAATCAGTTTGGGAAAAAACTATCCGGATCAATACATTCTTCGAATTGATGTTGAGAAATCCGCACATACTCCAGTCTATGTCCATATGAATGGTATTCCGGCTTGCTATATCCGACAATTCGGAAGGGCAAAGATTGCATCGTCAGAACAAATATCGTCATTAGTGATTCAATCTACAAGAATCACATACGATAGCGTTCCTACATCCGAAACCTATGATGAGAAAGACTATCGCAATCTCATCAAGAAATACGAAGAAACAAATCCAGGGAAAAAAATGAATGACAAAACGCTTGCTTCTTTCGGATTTCTCGACGAGAACAGAAAGCTCTTCAAAGGAGCTTTGTTATTCAAGGATACTTGCAACGATCCCATTACCCTTGCAAAATGCTCCGTATATCCAGGATTCGATAAAGGAGGCAACATTGTCACGGCGACAAAGTCCTACCAGGGATGTCTGATCGATGTTATCGATGAAGTCATGGATTTCGTTCTAAATCATTCGACAGTCGGCTATCAAAAGACAGGAGATTCAAGAATCGATTTATCATCCTATCCAAAAAGAGCATTGTTCGAAGGCGTTGTAAACGCCTTTGCACATAGAAACTATTTCATATTCGGTTCGGAAATCCAATTCGATATTTTCAAAGATCGATTGGAAATCACCTCTCCCGGTTCCCTGCTCGGCGGAAAATGTCTTGAAAAAGAAAAACAGATTGGAAAGATCATGCCCAAAAGAAGGAACGAACTGATCTGTAAAATATTCGAATCCCTACATATGATGGAGGCCAAAGGAACAGGATTTGATAAAATCTCCGAGGATTATTCGAAAGCCAAAGAATCGCAGAAGCCATTCATCAGCTGCAACGACGATTATTTCACCTTGACTTTGCCGGATCTCACTTATCAGAAAGGTGTCATCGGAGAAAGCAATCCATATCCTGAAATCCACCTTCCAAAAGAAATCGTATCTTCCTATGATGAGAAGATTCTATCCTGCTGTTACGTAAAGGAAAGAACGATTTTGGAAATCGCATCCTATCTTCAGATATCCTCTTCTTCCTATCTAAGGAAAGATATTCTAGGAAAACTGGTGGAACAAGGCTATCTTTTCAAATACCAAAGAGGAAAAGTCTTCTTCTATCTGACAAATAGGGAAAAACTGGATCCAAAAAATTCATTCTAATCCATTTCATGGTTTTCTCTTTGATTTTCCTTTAAAAAACATTCGATATAGAATTCAATATCGCTTGATTACCCTATTTCCCACCAACTTGGTTTTTGCTTAGTTAACATATAAAGCATCTCCCTAAGGATATACAAGAACATCCATTGCGTAACCATTCATCTACGTTAGAACATTTTTTGAAATAAGAAAATATAAAATCCCACAATTTTTTGGAATCCTTTACTTGACCTAGCGATAATGCAAAAAGAAATTTTAGAGACTAACGATTACTTAAGATCCACCTTCGATTTGCATAGTTCATTTCCATCTTTTCTTTCCTATGCTCTTATTTTCAAAGATCAATTTTACGTTCAGATTCACAATATTTTTCCAACACATTTGATCACATTACTCAAGAAGAAATATTTCATTTCAGAACAGCAAGGAATTTTGCATCAAAAAAGCTTCTTCCAAAATAGCAAGGAAGAAGCCATCGAACAAAAGTATATATAAGTTCCGTTTTTTCCATAGGCGGAAGACCATAAGTATACGTCTGTCCATCTTATGGTCTTCCATTATCCGTAATGCCCTATTGAAACATTACGGATATGCTTGTTCTGTTTTGAAAAAAACCGGAATTTGACTATCAAAGAATAGACCCATATGGCTGGACATCCATATGGGTCATATTTTCAAAGGTTTGAATCAGATCGTAAGTTCGTTAAGCAGTGGCTTTCTTAACATTAATACCAATGTTGGTCTTTGCTTCACTTGTCATTTCATCTGAGCTACTAAGCTTAAAGCCTAAATTGACGCTCCAATTATTTTTCGCATTTTGGAACAAATCGCTGGTGCAATTTTTGTCTTCGCCTTCCAACCAAACTCTGGCGACTCCCTTATAATAATAAGAAGTACCTGTTGCAACATTAGAAACATACGCAGTTTTATTGGTAAGATATTCCACATCACCTAAATCATTTTCTGCAGATACCTTGTCTCCAGTTGATGCCTGCTTAACTGCTTTTCCTGGGTTTTGATTTTCAGTACTTGTTGGTTGATAGATGAATTTTAAGCCGTTATCAACTGTTGTTGTATCGGCAGTGAATTCTTCACCCTTTTTTGCCGAAGTCTTTTCATTTTCGATGAAGAATGCAATACGGAAAGCCTTGGCTGCATCTTTCAAACCATTTACAACTGTATCAGCCGTACCTGCATCTGCAGTATAATTGATGGAAATTTCATTCACATAAATAGATTGATTGGCCTCCAAGCTGATAGCCTTGAGCTGGAATACATAATCCAAATAATAATATTCTTTTTTATCTGAATCATTGCTTGCAGACTCATATTTTGCATCGTCCTGAATGGCTCCATTAGCCTTGGCCGTAGTTGTTTTAAAGAAATTCTTACCATCAACAGTAGATGCCGGTTTCAATGAAGCGGCAGCAATTGTCTGGGAAAGAGAACCAGAAAATTCATTCTCATTTCTCTTAGAAGTTCCCTTAAGTTCATCACCAGCAATCAAAAGGTTGGATTCGGATTTTGCAGTAAAGCTCATGCCAGAAACAGAAACATCTCTATAAGCAGTGAACCATGCAACAGTACC
>DHKM01000061.1 GCA_002404835.1 Caryophanales bacterium UBA4694
TGTCCATCCTTGCCGCAGTCGATGCGAAGAGGAAGGAACCTCTCGCCATAAAGATCTATCCAGGAAACCTTCCTGATGTCGCAAATATAGCCGATTTCATCGAAGAATTCAGCATAGAAGGCGGACTGGAGATATCCGACAAGGGAATACCTCTGGAAAAGGCAAAGGTGCAGTTTTCCGACGGAAAGGTCGGATTCCTCCATCCGGTAAGGCGCAATTCGAAGAAGCAGGAGAAACTCGGGCTTTTCAAGACGCTTTCCCCTCTGAAGACGGAAGAAGGAACGCTCCTTGCATCCAAGGCAAAGGACGACAGGGACGGATATTTCTACTATCTGTTCAGGGACATCCCAAGAGCACGCAAGGAGGAAAGCGACTACGTCCTGCATGGAAGCAAAAAGGGAAACTTCGACAGCACGGGATACGAGGAAAAATCGAAGACCTTCGGTACGATCTGCTTCGTCTCTAACATGGATCTCGATACGAAAGACGTATACGAATACTACAAAACAAGATGGGAGATTGAACTGATATTCCGTACCTATAAGGGAATCCTGGATATGAATACGACAAGGGAGCATGACAACTACACCACGATCGGAAGCGAATTCGTCAACTACCTTTCCACGATCATGGCCTGCAGGATGAAGAACAGGATCACGGAAGAAGGACTCTTCGGTTCCTTCACCTTCAGGGATGTGATGGAAAGACTCGACGACTGCATAAAGACAAGCGAGGACGAGAATGGAGAAGACTGGAAGCTTTGCTCCCTGAGCAAGAAGGACAGGGAACTTCTCGACAAGCTCGGGTTATAGAGTAAATCAAATTGTGCAACCTTTATTCCAATGATTCTGAGTTTTATATAGACGAAGAGAAATTTAGACTTCTTAGGATTCGTAGAATTGCTAGATGTATGGGACTTAGGGAAGACAATCCTACCTATTTTCAATGTATGGACTGGATAGCATCCCATTATCTGAAGGATTCACAGAATCCTTCCTTGACAGAAATGGAAAAAGAAAATATTAAGGCACTTCGTCAATTTATATCCGACAATTTCAAAGTGTATGGAATTTACAATACCATAGACTATGCATTGGATTCCAATTTTGTTGTGACATCCAAAGTATCGAAGAGTTTCTATAAAGCCAGTTGTTTTACTGTTCTTCCCATCAATAAGAGAATGTGGGATCAATATGCGGATCATTCCAGAGGATTTTGTTTGGAATATAGTATTCCGGTTGACTTTTTGGCATTCAAAGTAGATGGTAAGACAAAATGCTTTTTGCTGCCCATACTATATACGGCTGAGAGAGTGGATTATACAGAAGAATTGGAAGCGTGGGGTTATGGGAAGGATATTTCAATTGAAGATTTCATCCTTTCAGGATGCTTAAGGAAGAGTATAGCCTGGTGTGATCAGAGTGAATGGAGATTGATATCCAATTTACCGGAACCGAAATCAATTCCGTTTTTCAAACCCTCGAGAATCTATCTTGGCAAGAATATGCCAAGGGATCAAAGGAATTTCTTGAGTCGTATTAGCAGGACAAAAGGTATTTCTTGCTATAACATGGTTGATGATAAGAGTGATAAGGGCGATGTTTTCATCGAATGCTTGTGTTCCCATAACAGTTATATGTCTGTCTTTGAAATCTGTTATATTCCTGCTTCTGCTGGCAAGATTCAATGTTTTAAGTCAGATGTTACTTATGAAAATATACCTATTTCAAAGAAATATGTGAATTTGTTCTTTGAACTCGAAAATCAGAACTCTTTTGATTTTATCTATGATGAATACAGAAGTGATTCCTCACTTTATAGACGGCTTTGCCTATTCTGCCACGTTAATCAGGTGATGGAAAAAGGAGGAAAAGGAATATGACTTTTTCAGAAATAGCTAAGGATACGTTCGCTACATTTCTTTCGTTTATTATCAATGAATTTATGAAAACAAAGCATCAGAATGATTTGATTGTGAAGATAAAATCAACGGTAGCATCGGATTGTGAAACAGAAAAAGAAGAGGAGGAACTTCAAAAGCGGTTAAATCCAATACTCAAAGATTTATATAAAAAATTATGTAGAAATAAATTAGACGTACAAGAAATTCTTGATGATTTCAATAAACAGGCAAAGCTTCTTCTACAAGGAAAATATAATTCTTCGGATTGTGATAAGCTTTGTCATCAGTTTGATGAAATAATCATTGATTATTTCAAACGTTTTTATCCTGATAAATTTCAAACGTTCAAATTGGAGAAAATCGATGATACCTTGAATAAAGATATTGGTGTTTTATTGAAGGAATATAATGGAGTATATGATTACGAAGGGTATCAGCAGCTTTTAAGAAACAGGATATCTAAAGATGGTGTTACTATAGGTCTTGATTTCTTCAAGAATGATGATATGGATTTTAAGGAAAAATTTTTAGCATCACTTACGAAAAAAACGGTTGTGGTCTACCATATTGATCGTAAAGAGGCAATAGGATGTGTAATGAACCTGTTGCACGAAGAAAAAATCCAGAGACCGTTTTTTGTAGTAGAGAACAAAAAGACTTGGGACAAACTGAGATCCGACAATACGATCCAGAATGCCATCTATCTGGCAGGATTTTATGATACTGGAGAGATTATCAATGTTCCGGATTCCACCTGCATTTATTTTACAGATAATTATAGGGATGGTTTGCTTGTTCTTAGAAAGAGAACTCTTCAGACCATTCGGGATGCTTTGATTGCTTCGGGTTGTTCTTATGACCTGGCACGAAGAGTCATAAAGGAAACGAATGGTTTGTTCTCATCGATAAGGTATCGCTTCTTAAATGGGCATGAAGAGCAGTTCTATCCGGAAGGAAAGATTCCGGATAGAATGATTCCTGCCATTCTTCTTTCCAATGGTTGGGAGAGGAAGAAAGGAGACGATGAAAAATTCATATGCGATCATTTTGGGTTGAAGTATGGATCCTTCTGTTCAGATCTGAAGCCATATACCGGACGGAAATTGGTTCTGTTACGGAAAACATTCGATTATGAGGAGTATTATGTAACGAATATGCCAGCAGCCTGGCATCAATTCGGTAGAATGATTGATTCAGACATGCTTGTTTCCTTCCTTGGTGATTTTTCAAAATTATTGGTGAATATGGATGGGAAGTATCAATGCTCTGTTTATTTCTTGGATAGGGTCCTATTTGCAATGGATTATGTTGTTAATCAGTATAGGAAGGATTGGCAAACTTATTTTGATGATTTCGTAAAAGAAGTAATGGATTTAGCTATTAAAGATGGGTTAATGTTTTATGAGGTTCTATCGGGATTCAGTCTGATTCTGATCGATATTTCTCCTTCGGCTTATTTTTATGGGCTGAAAAATCATAAAGAAAAAATCAAGGAATATTGTGAATGTGCATACGGAGATTCACTATATTGTCTTGTTTCCGGTTGTCTGGAAAGGACAATCGGATATCAGAAATATAGGAGTCCGAATTTTTCATCAGTCTTGGATTATCTGTTTGAAATGACGGAGTGGAAGAATTACACAAGAAATAAAAAACAAATCGATGATTTGATCTGCTGTATTCTTGATTTCCATAATGATTTTTTCGGTGCCGGAAACAAAAGCAAAATCCGTTATGTCAACAAAATGATGTTAAAGTATCCAAATCTGATGAAGGATATCCTTTTCTCATTGGTTACGGAACTGTGTTGGTCTTATCCATCCAGTACCTATTATCGATTGAAAAGTGTGGAACTGAATGAAAATCCTGGGGAATTAAGAGATGCATATAGTCAGATTCTCATTGAGAATGCAGATTTAAAGCAGAATGTTAAGCTATTGTCGAGAAGCTTTTTCGAAGTTCTCAATGATGATCGAAGAAATGAATTCATCTATCATATGGAGGAACAACTGAAGAAAGCGTCCGATGATGATATTTTTGCAGTGGAATCCAGAATCAGGTGCCTGATTTATAAAATCAAATTAACGGAGAATCGTGATTGGGAAAAGGACGGACAATACCTGAATCGAATGATACAGATGGTTTCGGATATGCCATATCATAATCGTCTTATGAAATATCTGTATATTCTTTACTATGGTACTTTTGATTTTCCTTTACTGAATCCGGAATTCATCGATGATCCTGGCTCTGATAAAAAGAATCAGGAAAAAGCAGAGGAACTCAGAAAAAAGGAATATGTTAATCTGAAAAAGGATGGATATTCCCTAACGGATTTATGTGAATCGTATTTGGATTATTGTAAGCGGCATGATAAGAAGCGGATGTATGAGTTATCTTCTGTTTTGTCATCCTTTGAACCGGAATTCGATTCTTCTCTTTTTGAACTACTAATGAAAGTCGGTGCTAAATCTGAGGCCATTTCTTATGTTGTAAATACGATAACCGATATCCATATGGCTTATGAGTTATTTTCTCGGTTTACGGATGATAAGATCAAAGGGGAGTTTTTGGAAGAACTTTATGATAAGGATCCATTTGTTTTGAATGCCTTGAAAGGGGAAAGCGAACAGACAAAGATTTCTTTTTGGGAACATTTTTCGAGATTTGTCGGTGACAAAGAGATTGCCAGAAAAGCCATCGAGACCTTTCCCGAGTCTGTTTGTACAGGAAACCAAATTCGTCTGATGTTGGATGAGGAAAATGAGATACCGGTTAAAGAAGTGATTTCATTCCTCTATAAATGGAAAGATGATCTTACGTCTGAATTCTATTTGATAGATGACTACATCTATAGACAAAAAGGAAAAATCGAAGAAGATAATGAGTGTTTAAGGGAATTGGTGGAAATTGAAAACAAAATATCCAAAGATGATGATGATTTTTACTATCAGAAAGTATGGTATCTTAAACATCCGGATGCATGTTTCAAGGATTTCGAAAAGAATAGATATATTGATCCTTTGGATCATAGATTCCAATTTTGTCCAGGTGAATGTGAGGAACCTGGAGCTCAGGTCATGCCATTCTCGGAATGGATGGCTGAATTCCAAAGACAATGTGAGGAAAACAAAAAAGAAAAAATATATTATCAAGTAGGTAAACTGCTTGCTTATTCTAAGGATGACAAAGATGGTCTTCCGCTTCATAAAGAAGTAAGAGATTATCTTGAAGAAACGGATGATGTAAAGGATTGTTTCATGACTTCTGAAATGGATAAACATTCTTTTTATGTTTTGAATGATTATTCTAGTCAACACGAATTAGCTGAAGATTATGCCAAGAAGGCACGAAAACTTATGGAGGAAGGATATAATCAAGTAGCTGAAATCTACTATAGAATAAGCGGATATTTTAGACATGAGGCTGAAGATTTTAGAATGAGGATGGAAAATGACGAGAGATAGGCAGCTGAAAATTGTTTACAAGGATATACAATTTGATTCCATCTCCAATCCTCTTGGTAAGAAAAAAGATAAAAGAAAGCATAGTGGTGGGAATGGTGTTGTCTGGGAATTGGAGATCAAACATATGCCTAGTAATTACGTAGTGAAAGTTTTACAAGGATGTCCTAAAGAAGAACGTATAAAATATAAGTGGCTTGAAAGGTATCAAAGATTTTGTAGAGAAGCAACGACCGTAGCTTCTCTTGGAACAAAAGAAGAACTGAAACGAAACCATATTGTTCCCATATTGGCTATGGATTTGAAATCAGAAGAAGAATATAAGAATGGTGAGTACGTTTATTTCTTGATGGAAAAGTACGAACCAATCAGTGTAGGCAAAAACTTGAATAGGAATGTCTTAGAAATTACGGATATATTGCTTCAGGTTCTTCAGGGAATAAAATTTCTTCATTCAAAAGGATATGCCCATAGAGATATTAAGCTAGGTAATATTTTAAAAACATCTGATGGGAAATATCTTCTTTCCGATTTCGGACTCATCATTTCGGATGATCTGTTAGATGAAGGACTGACAGGTAAGAATGAGATGGTTGGACCTGTTGGTCGTCCACCGGAATTGAATAAGAAAAACTATACGGAAGAGCAAACTCGTGAGATTTATCAAGCTTCCGATGTTTATCTGTTCGGCAAGCTCTGCGAGCAATTGCTTACCAACGAATTGAGATACATAGAAGGAGAGTTTACTCCTAAAAGCCTTTTTTCCTTTAACTTGGTAAAATCGCTCCGAGATAATGTTGATGCATCTTACCTTTTAGAGATGATGCTCAATACAGTTGTTCAGGATTATAAAAGAAGATGGAATCTTGAACAAATTGAACGATGTCTCCTTATGCAAAAAGCTGCTTGCAATAGTAATAATCTTGAGTTTCTCATAAAAAATACTTCTCTTGTCTTGAATACACTTGATGTCCATTATAATGGATACATCATTTCTGAAAAAGATAGTATTCAGAAAATATTAGAATCTACGGATAAGTTGTTGATGACGATTATTTCTTATTCTGAGAGAAATAAAGTGGTCAGAAGAATTTCCAAAGTTGATGGATATTACATGATTATTACTGATAATAAGATCAGTATTTGGTTTAACCCGGTAAGAATAGAGGCAAAGTTCAATTATTCTGAGATACTTGTGATTTTGGATAATGTCGAGATTGCCGCTCCTGTGTTTCAACCTGGTTTTATGGAAAATAGGAAGTATAAATTGACAAGAAACCATAAATTGGAGTTGGAATTCCGTCAAGGTAATATATGACTTTCTTTTGTTCTACACTATTCCTTTCTTGAATTTCATTGTCTTTTTTATTATCATTTTTTTATTACGAAAGGGTATAAGGTGTTCTACATATGTTTAAGATAGCGGTCGTTGAAGACGAAGACGATGCATATGAAGTCTTAGCTGCTCTCGTAGATAGATATTGTAAGGAGAATTCCCAGGAATACTGCATTTCTCATTTCAAAACCGGCTTTGAATTCTTGGAGAGGTTCCATCAGAACTTTAATATCGTCTTTATGGATATCGATATGCCTCATATCAATGGTATCGAAACATCAAGGCAGTTGCGTCAAATGGATAATGAAGTTGCCCTGGTTTTTGTGACAAACTTATCCAAACTTGCCATCAAAGGTTATGAAGTTGATGCATCAAGTTTTCTTGTCAAACCGATTAACTATTATGTTCTGGAAAACTGTCTCAAAAAGATTTCCAAGAAAATCCAACAGGAGGAGAGGGATTTCCTTCTTCTTTCTGTTGATGACTCCATTATCAAAATCAAAATCGGAGAAATTCTATTCATTGAGGTTATGGACCATTTCAGCGTGTTCCATCTATTGGATCAAAGGGTGATAAAGATTAGAAGTACTCTCAATAGCATCGAAGAGAGGCTTTCCGGTTATGGATTCTCAAGATGCAGCAACAGTTATTTGATCAATCTGAAGTATATCGAAACGATAGAAGGAGATATGGTTTATATCGGTTCGGAGAGGATAACGATTACTAGAACCAAGAAGAAGCAGTTTATGCTGGATTTCACCGAATATTACGGAAATAGGTGATTTATGGGTTCTTTGGCCTATTTTTTCTATTTCTTCCTCCGTTATAATCTTCAGATTTTCATCGGTAGCCTGATTGGAATGTTATCCTTGAAGAAGAGAAAGCATTTTACTCTACGTGTTCTTCTTTCTTTTCTTGTTTATACGGCTGTTTCGTTCCTTTTGATTTTTTTCAATGTTCACTGTGTTTTGGGGATCATATCTTTTGATTTCCTGCTTTATTTCTTGATGGTCCTTGTTGTCGAGATGTTCTGTTTTGATGTTTCTGTCAAGGAATGTCTCTTTTACGGGATGGCAAGCTATACGGTGCAGAATTTGGTGGATAGTGTTGCCAGTATTGCTTATACCCTTTTTGGCTTTTCCGGAAATATGACGTTTGCCTATACTTCCTTGGTTGTCTCTTTGGTTGTTTATCCATTGTTTTATTTCCTGCTTAAATGGAAAATCGGGAAAAGTGGAAGCGTTGATATCACTATACCTGTCCTTTCCTTTACGGCAGCATTTACTATCCTGATTGTGTTTCTGCTTCCTATGCTTACCAGGATATATGCAGAAAGTGTGGATGTTTATCATTACCTTTATGGTCTTGTCGCGTGTGTTCTACTTCTTTTTCTTCAGTTCGGCTTGTTTCAGCAGGGCAAGTTATCTAAGGAAAAAGAAATCACGGAGCATCTTCTTTCTAAGGATGAGACATATCAGAAATATTCAGAGGAGAATATCAATCTTATCAATATAAAATGCCATGACTTGAAGAAGCAGATCACTCATCTTAAGGAAATGGAAGAAAACAAAGAAAAGCAGGAACTGATTTCTGATATCGAGAAGCAGGTCAAGTTTTACGATTCCAATCTCAAGACAGGGTGCAAGACTTTGGATGTCCTTTTGATGGAAAAAAGTCTTCTGTGTCAGAAACATCAGATTCAGTTGTCCTGCATCATTGATGGAAAGAAACTTTCTTTTATGTCTTCTACGGATATTTATACGTTATTTGCTAATGCAATCGATAATGCTATAGAGTCTTTAGTCAAGGTCGAAGATAAAGATAAAAGGGTGATTACCATCAATGTAAGTGAAAAAGTCGGATTCGTTTTTATTCATATGGAAAATGAATTTGTCGGACAGATTCATTTTGAGAATGGATTGCCACTTACAATGAAAGGGGATTCTTCATGGCATGGATATGGCATGAAATCCATTCAATATATCGTAAACAAATATAATGGTACGATGTCAATTCATACGGACGGTAATGTATTTCAATTGAACATTTCATTTGCACTTGTAAAATAAAACGGAGAAAATCCAGCATAAATCTGTCATCTACGGCATTCAAAAGGTAATGTACGCCAATTTGAGTGTCGTATTTTTGGTTCTTTGTATAATCCTGGACGAAACTGAAAGGGGTTTCCAAAGGAGGGACAATGAAAAAGAAGAAAAGTATCAAAAAGATGATTGCCATCTCTTCTTCTACCTTTGGCTTTTTGTTCGCAGTTACTGTTAGTGGAACTATCGTGATGAACTATTTTTCTCCGACAATGGATATGTTTTTCGGAAGAGGGGAAAAGAAGCTGATTCAGGCAGAAGGCGTCGACAAATGGGATAAAAACTATTATGGAGAAAAACTGGATTCTTCTAAGACGAAAGAGGAATCCGGAAAAATTGCCAAAGAAATCTCGGATGAAGGAATTGTTCTTTTGAAGAACAAAGGAAATGCTCTTCCGCTTAAAAGCAATGAGAAAATCACTCCACTAGGACGAGGATATGTCGATCCCATCTATGGCGGAAACGGAAGTGGAAATGTCGATACAAGCCAGGATTATATTGTCAGTGCCATCAAAGCAATGGGAAACGGATTCCAGGGCAGGATCAACAAAGAAATGGAGAACCATCTTCTCGATGTTCTTCATTCCAACAAATATAGAAGAGGATCCATCGGAATGAATTCTTCGAGTTATCAGATCGGCGAATTCCCGGTTAGCGAATACACTGGTATGGAAAGCTCATTAGCTTCTTATTCCGATGTAGGCCTTGTTTTCATCAGCCGTGGTGGCGGAGAAGGTGGAGATCTGACTACGGATATGTCAAAGTCCGGTGGGAAAAAGGAGCAACATCAGCTTGAATTGGATGACAATGAAAAAGCATTGATTGAATATTCCAAATCAAAATTCAAAAAGACTGTCCTTATATTGAATCTTTCCACATCTATGGAACTCGGTTCCATGGAGGAGGATGAAGGTATTGATGCCATTCTCTGGATTGGTTCTCCAGGCGCAGTCGGATTCTCATCCATGGCAGACATTCTCAAAGGTGATGTCAATCCAAGTGGTAAAACAGTTGATACTTTTGCAGCAGATTTTACTAAGGATCCGAGTTATCAGAATTTTGGAAATTTTAGATATACAAATGTTTCCGGTAATTCCTATGGTGGCGGTTCGACACCAGGTGCTTCTTATGTTGAATATGAGGAAAATATTTATGTCGGATATCGCTATTATGAAACTGCGTACTCCCTTTATGGCGATGATTTCTACAATCAGTGGAAAAACAGTACGGATAAAAATGAAGGGACAGGTGTTGTCTATCCGTTCGGTTATGGTCTTTCTTACACTACCTTCGATCAAAAGATATTGAATGTGAAGGAAGATGAAAACTCTGTTCATTTCGATGTTGTTGTCACAAATACAGGTGATGTGGCCGGAAAAGATTCGGTCCAGATCTATCTGACCCCGAGCTTTGATTCCAAAAGCGGAATCGAGAAGGCATATGTTAATTTGATTGATTTCGGGAAAACAGAAAAAATCGAGCCTAAAGAATCTAAAACTCTGTCTTTCGATATCCAAAAAGAGGATTTTGCCTCTTATGATTATAAGAACGAAAAATGCTATGTCCTTACGGCTGGAACATACGCACTTAAATTGATGAAGAATGCTCATGAGATGTATGAAGGCCAGAAAATCGATGTGAATGTCGGAACAACGATTGTTTATGATAAGGACAATCCAAGACAAAGCGAAATCGATGCCCAGAGCTATCTTGAGAGCGACGGGACCTTCGGAAATAAAAAGATTGCTGCCAAGTCATTGAGTGATTCCAGTGCCGGTTATGTTGCTGCTACAAACCAATTCGATGACGTAAGCAAATATGTCGATGAGACATCTGATATGATTTCTTTGAGTCGAAATGATTTTAAGGCGACTTTCCCGACAAAAGGTATGACCACGAAGGAAGCTCCGGAACAGGTTGTCGAAGACTTCAAGGACTTTGATGTTGAAAATGATCCGAATTATGGAAACGTCGAATCCAGTGTAGTCTATCATGAGTCTGCTCCGGTAAGTGGGAAAGATAACGGACTTTCTCTGATTGATATGAGAGGCCTTAACTATTACGACAGCACCTGGGACAGCTTCCTGGATCAGTTGACCTATTCTGATGATGAACTTCTGGTTACGGTTGGTGCCAACTATCAGACGTTGAAGATTGATTCAATCGGAAAGCCGGCAACGGATGATCATGATGGTCCTCAGGGCCTTACAGGGACCTATGGTACCGGAAAGAAAATCGATGCTTTCGCTTGGTGCTCTGAGCCTTTGGTCGCAGCTACATTCAATAAAGATCTGGCTAGGAAGATGGGAACCGCTATCGGAAAAGAAGCTTTGTCTCTGAACATTTCCGGTTGGTATGGACCTGCCATGAACCTTCATCGTTCACCGTTCGGAGGAAGAAACTTTGAATATTATTCTGAAGATCCGCTCTTGACCGGAAAAATCGGCGCTCAAGTGATCGGTGGTGCCGGGGATTCAGGATTATATGCCTATGTAAAGCACTTTGCCCTGAATGATCAGGAAACAAATCGATTGAGAAATATCTGTGTTTGGGCAAATGAACAGGCAATTCGTGAAATCTATTTGAAACCATTTGAAATCGCAGTGAAGGAAGCAAGATGTCAGATTAGCTATATTGCAGATGCCAAAGGTACACTTAAGACTTCTACGATGAGAGCCTGCACAGCTATGATGTCCTCCTTCAATCGAATCGGCTCAAAGATGACTTGTCAGTCCTATCCGCTTCTCACTACGGTTCTTCGGGATGAATGGGGATTTGCGGGGACAGTTGTGACGGACATGATGGGCGGGCTTGATTATGATTTGAAGCTGAGAAGCGGTAACGATCTCAACATGGACGGAAAAGGTAAACTGTCAATCAAGGATAAATCGTCCGATACGGCAAAACATGCCTTCCGCAAAGCAATCAAAAATGTTTGTTATACAGTTGTAAATTCCAATGCTATGGTCGGTATGGCTCCGGGAACCATTATCACCTATAAGACTTCACCATGGAAAGTTGTATTGATTGCAGTAAATGTTGTTTCTTATTCTTTGGTTGCTGGAGCTGTATCCTTTAATGTTTATCACATTTTAAGAAGAAAGAAGCATCCTGATGATTATCGATAATAATGGATTAATATTAGTTTGAAAAGGAGGGGTAAAACATGAGAACTAATTACAGAAAAAGTCTACTTGCTCTTGTCTTATTGGCAGGCATCGGGCTTGCTAGTTGCAACAAGACTAGTGCGTCGGTTAAGCCGGATCCGAAAGATAGTTTGGTTTCAACCACAAACAAATCGGAGACTCCGGTTGAAAGTACTTTGGAAATCAAAGAAGGTACTTACACCATTTATGGATATGAGTGGGGACCTGGCGTGACAAAAGTTGTACTGAAACTTCAGGGAAAGATCGAAGGAATTACAAAAGATTCCTTCAAACTGTTTGCCGGATCCGATAAGATTGCCGATGCCGATATGGTGGAAGCTACCTTGACGGATGCCTATACCTCTGATGCTTTGGGAACCAAGACAAATTCGGCCTCTGAATATGTTGCCTTTGAAATCACTCCGGAACACAACAAGTGTTCTCCATTTGACTCTGATCCAATGACGTTAGCCAATTCCTGGGCCGTTTACAAAGCAAAGATTGTCTTGAACGCGGATTTGACTATTGGTGGCAATAAGATTGCTTCTGGAACAAGTGCTGTGTATAAGTTCAAAGACAGCGAAAGAAAGACTCCGGAATTTGATTCCTGGGAAAGAGGATCATATACTAAGGGTGACCAAACTCTTACTACGATTGCCTATACTCCTGCTGGTGCAAAAGACGATTCTACCAAAAATCCGATGATCATTTGGCTTCATGGTGCTGGTGGCGGAGGAACTGATCCTGTTATTTCCGCTTTGGATAGTCAGGTTGTTAATTTTACTAAGGATAAGATTCAGTCTCATTTTACAACCGATACTCAGAAAGGAGCTTATGTTCTTTCTGTTCAGACTCCGACTTATTGGTGTAATGACGGAAAAGGCGGATACAATTCTGCTTTGAATGCTGGCGATGCGTTTGGAAAAGGCCAGCCTGGAATGTATACCGAAACTTTGTTTGAAACAATCAAGGATTTTGTGAAGAATCATCCGGATGTTGATGAAAAGCGACTTTATATCGGCGGATGCTCCAATGGTGGATACATGACGATGGAGATGATGATCAATCATGGAGACTATTTCGCCGCCTATTATCCGATCTGCGAAGGCTATAGAAACTACTTTATTGGTGATGACAAGATTTCGGAGATGAAGGATAGAAACATCTATTTCATCCAGGCGGAAGGGGACGAACTTTTCCCGCCGATGGAATTCACTGTGCCGACTTACTATAGATTGATCAATGCCGGTGCAGAAAATGTCCACTTCTCGTTCTTTGATAGTAGTTGCTTATATGCCAAAGGATATATCCAGCATTATAGTTGGGTCTATGTCTGTAATGATGAAGTCAAGTATGATTTCGATAAAGATGCTGTGAAAGCCGACTATGCCAATCTCGATTTCAGTGATTATGGGGCTTTGACTGGTCAGGATACTTATGTATCTAATGCCAACAATACGGTTGAAATTGATGGTGGATTGTTTGGCTGGATGTCCAGACAGTCGCTTGCCTAGACATCTCAGACTTCTGTTTTAGATTTGAATGGAGACCTATCTTAAGACTAATGCCATTGGTCTTGGGATGGGTCTTTTCGTTTTATTTGCTATGGAAATGATAATTTTGATTGTTTCGTTTATTTCTTGATTCAGTCACCAAGTCTGAAAGTCTTGAAAAGCTCATCTATTTTGTTCTATGTTTTATAAGTAGACAATGGTTGTAGAATGGGAGTTGACGAATTTGGTTGTTCTATGGTTTATTTATATGTTTGTTTTGGAGTAACATATTTCAGGAGGCTATCGCATGATGAGGAAAACAAAAGATGGCTTGGTCAAGAACATTGTTTTCAATAACATTTACCAGATATTCAATCTCCTTATCCCTTTGATTCTGGCACCCTATATTTCCAGAGTGCTGACACCGGCAGGTGTTGGAATCAAGAGCTATACAAATACATATGTCACCTATTTTACGATGATTGCTTCCCTTGGAACTGTAGAATACGGGACACGTGAGATTGCCAGGGTTAGGGATGATCCTTTGAAACTGTCCAGTACGTTCTGGGAAATCGAGATACTGACTCTTTTTTCTACGCTGGTTTCGATTGTCGGCTGGATTTTCTTGGCTTCCTTCTATAAGGAATATTCTTTTTATCTGTGGATCTGGACGATACAGATCGTCGGAACCATGTTCAATGTCAGCTGGTTCTTTGTCGGAATCGAGAAACTGAAATATACGCTGTCGGTGAATTTCGTCATAAAGATCCTCTCGTTTGTTCTGACCTTTCTGTTCGTGAAGAACGTCGACGATACTTGGATCTATATTCTGATACTGGCCACTTCTTCTTTCCTTGGCTTTTTGTCTACCTGGATCTTTCTGCCGAAATTCCTTGTCAGATGCAGACCGAACCTGCATGATGTGTTCACGAGGCATCTGAAGCAGACTTTTGTCTATTTCCTTCCGTCGGTAGCCACGTCTGTCTATACGGTTCTGGACAAGACCTTGATCGGACTGATTTCCAACAACGACAATTATAACGGCTTCTATGAACAGGCGACCAAAATCGTGGATCTTGGGAAGGTACTTGGATTTTCAGCCATAAACGGAGTCGTAACATCCAGAGCCAGTTACTTGTATAAGCTAGACGACAAGGAGAAGATCGTAAAACTGATGGATAGCAGTATGAATATCAACCTCTTCTTTTCCGTCGCGATCAGTTTTGGAATATGTGCCATATCCTCTGTTTTTGTTCCCCTGTTCTTCGGTGACGGATATGATATGACGACTCAGATGCTATATATTCTAGCCCCACTTGTCTTCGTCATTTCCTTAAGCAACACCTGTGGCAGCATCTATTACACTCCGTCAAACCGCAGAATGCAGAGCACCCTGTTTTTGGTCATCGGTTCTGTAGTCAATCTGATTATGAATATCGCTTTGATTTATCTTATCGGTCCGATAGGTGCCTGTATATCCACCTTGGCTGCGGAAAGCATCATTTCGGTCCTGTACGTTTCTTTCTGCAGGATCATCACTTGGAAGAAAATCGTCAAACTGGTCTGGAGAAAACTGGTTGCCGGAAGTCTTATGTTTGTTTTGATATATTTTTTCATAGAATATGTTTCCATGAACCAGATCGTATCCCTGCTGATCAGTATATCGGGCGGTGCCTTGGTCTATATCGTGACACTGGCTTTGCTCAGGGATCCCGTATTCAGGCAGATCAAGGACTATGTCAAAGGAAGAAGTAAGGCGAATAAAAAGGAGGACTGAAGACATGTTGCCGATCAAAATCGAGTTGCCGGATGGCTTTTTAGAGGAAGAGGTGAGATGCGATTATACGATAACAAAGGAAATGAAGAAGATATGGGCCGTGGAACTTGACCTGCTTGTCGAGTTTGAGCGCGTCTGCAGAAAATACAATCTCCGTTATTTTGCCTATGGAGGTACCCTGCTTGGTGCGATAAGGCATCAGGGATTCATTCCGTGGGACGATGACATCGATGTCGTGATGCTGAGAGAGGATTACGATCGATTTGTCGAAATAGCCGGAAAAGAGTTCCAACATCCCTATTTTTTCCAGACAGAGGATACCGATCCTTTCTCTTCTAGAGGGCATGCCCAGATCAGAAACTCTCTTACTACCGGAATCCTGAAATCGGAGGAACCGTTCAGACTCAGATTCAATCAGGGAATCTTCCTGGATGTTTTTGTTCTGGACAATGTGCCCGAGGATGAAGAGGAAAGAAAAAAGTTCTATAGGAAAGCATGTGACCTCAAGACGAAGATGGTGCATTTCCGCAATTTTTCATGTAAGGAGATGGTAAAAGGTTCGCATGGGTTGAATAAGCTGATCAAGAGTATTCTTTATCCGTTCTTCCATGACAGGAAGAATCCGTATTATCCAAAGCTGCACCAGTTCTGCTCGTCCTTGGAAGGGAAGACAAATGTACTGGGTGACTGTGTCTATGAAAACAGGAAACCGGATATGATTTATGATCCTTCGATATTCGAATCGGTGGAATCGAAGCCGTTTGAATTCATCCGTATCGATGTTCCTAAGGATTATGTCAAGTTCCTTGACATCACCTTCGGGGATTGGCATAAATTCGTCAAAGGGACTTCGGATCATGGCGGAGTTATCTTTGATACCGACAGATCATACAAATGCTCCATTTAAAAGCAATTGAGGAAGAATGGAATGATTTCAAGGAGGTGACGAAATGATCAAGGTGATTACCTATGGTACGTTTGACTTGCTTCATGAAGGACACATCAGGCTACTTAGAAGGGCAAAGGCTTTGGGGGATTATCTTATCGTTGGAGTCACTTCCGACGTTTTTGACCAGAGCAGAGGAAAAATCAATGTCGTCCAATCTTTGTCCGAGAGGATGCAGGCAGTCAAGGATCTGAAAATTGCCGATGAAATCATAGTCGAAGAGTATGAAGGCCAGAAAATCGACGACATCAAAAGATACGGAGTCGATATTTTTGCCATCGGATCGGATTGGACCGGGAAATTCGATTATCTGAAACAATACTGTCAGGTCATCTATCTAGAAAGGACAATCGGGATTTCATCTACCCAGGTCAGATCAAAGGAATCGAAAGTCAGACTAGGATTTGTGGGAAAGTCCAATCTGGTTTACAAAACGATTCGTGAATCGAAGTTCGTCAATGGTGTATCCATAAGCGGGTTGATTACCGACCGCTTGAATTCTGCACCCAAAGACATCGATGGGAAAATCCCCGTTTTCCAGGATTTCGGTTCTTTGCTGGATGCTTCGGATGCCATCTATATCGTATCCAGTCCAAGGAAGCATTACGACCAAATAAAAGAAGCTCTGAACAAAGGGAAACATGTCCTCTGTGAATCCCCTATCTGCCTTGAGGAAAAGAAGTGGCTGGAACTGAAGGAGATGGCAAAGAAGAGCAATCTGGTTCTTATGGATGCTCTGAAAACGGCGTATTCTACCGCTTATTACCGTTTGCTGCTTTTGATCAAGACCGGAGTCATCGGCGACGTGGTTTCTGTCGATGCCACTTCGACTTCCTTGATGGATTTATATGAGCAGGAGAACCTATCGGAGGAGTGGTCCTCGTTCCCGGCTTGGGGAACCAGCTGTCTGATGGCAGCCTTTCAGATTCTCGGTACGGATGTCACAGGATATGATTTTATTTCGAAATACAGAGATCAGAAAGCGGATTTCGATACATTTGTGAAGGTAAACATCAATTTTCCGCATTCGACAGCCACGTGCAAATGCGGTATAGGAGTGAAATCAGAAGGCGATCTCATTGTTTCCGGTACGAAAGGATATATTTACGTTCCATCACCTTGGTGGAAAACGGATTATTTTGAAATCCGTTTCGAAAATCCAAGCGAAAACAAAAAAGTATTCTATCCATTGGATGGGGAAGGTATACGCTACGAAATCCTGTCCTTTGTCCGCTCCATTGTCACCAAGAAGGATTTGTCTTACATCAGCGATGACGTTTCCAGACTGATCGTCAGATTCATGGAATCCTTTATCGCCAAAAAGAACCTGACTATAATATGACAGAACCGTTAATCACAGTACGTCTTGTGAAAACAGGTTTACGACAAGGATTCCATGAGTATCAAAACTGCAGATTCGGTTCCGGATGTTCTGTTCTAAACGCGAATCTTAAACCACTGAGATAATGCTCATTTCAATCGGAGGATAAAAATGAAAGATATTTACGTTAATCCGGATATTAAGAAGACGGAAAGAGTGTTTCCTATGCAAGGAAGATATGACTACTATCGATATGACATGAACGAGAATCCGGAAGGACTGCCGAAGCCTTTCGTCGATTCTGTCGTCAAGGAGATCACTCCGGAATTCTTGTCCGTTTATCCAGAACCGGATAGGTTTCTGGACAAGTATGCCAAGTACATCGGCTATGGTTGCAATAAAGAGAACCTGATTGCCACAAACGGTACGGATATGGCTATCCGCTATATCTTAGAAACCTATGGTGAGAAAGGTAAGGACGTCGTTACGGTTTCCCCGACGTTTGAGATGTACTGGGTCAACTGTTCTATTCTTGGTCTGCATCATAAGCCGGTTTCGTATGAACCGGATCTGACTATCGATGTCGATAAGATCCTCGATGCCATTGATGAAGACACTCGGATTGTCGCATTGGTTAATCCGAACAACCCGATTGGAAATGTCTACAGTGAAAATGACATAAGGAGAGTCATTGCCAAAGCCAAGACCGTGGGTGCTATCGTCTTCATCGATGAAGCCTATCATTATTTCTATCCCAATTCTTTCGTCCGCTTTGCCTTGGAGGAAGAGAACGTTATCGTTACCAGGACATTCTCTAAACTGTTCTCCATTGCTGCTACCAGAATGGGTGTTATCATCACCAATCCGAATCTGGCTCACTACATAAGGAATTCTAAGCTTACCTTTGACTGCAATGCAGTTGCCCTGTTGTTTGCCGAACGTCTTATCGATCATCCGGAGATCGAAAAGGAACTGATCCGGATCGAAGAAGAGGGTAAAGCTTATACCAGCAAGACTTTAAAAGAACATGGCTATGAAGTCAGGTCCAGCGAAGGCAACTTTATGTTCATTCGGACGAAGAAGGATGCCCATCTAGTCTCCTCTCGATTGGAGAAGGAAGAGAAAATCCTGGTTCATCCATACAACAATCCTGTTCTGAAACCCTTTTTGAGGGTTTCCATTGGATCCAAGAAGTCCATGGAATTCTTTCTGGATAAGTTCTTCAGGATTGATAACGATTGAACGTTGGTTTCCTAATAAATTTCATTTGCATCGAATTTCAGATTCCCAGAACATCTGTGTTTATGGGAATCTTTTGGTTGTCTCTTTATTCTGTATAGCGAGAACGAAATAGTCATCATGGCATATGGTCAGTGCATACAATTCTATAAAACATGTAAAAATGCCTCTATGAATATAATCCATTAATAGGGAAAACAGTGACTTTGAAATCAGAAGAAATCTCTTTTTATTGAACAAGCTTCAGAAAAAAGAGACTATGAAAAGACTACGGATTGATAAGAATCTTTTCGAATGTCAGACTTGGAACCGTTGCACTTTGGACCGGTATGGGACGGAAATTATGCTTTCCGTTCTTTTTTTCAATTCAATGATGGACGGCCATAGAATAAGAGGGTAGCTTTGGGACAGAGGAGATGAAACCATGCTGCTATTCGAAGGATGAAGCCGAAATCATCATCGACTATGTCTACTATCGGTTCATGATGGTCTATAACTACAATGGGAAGGCTTTTATGTCTCAGGCTCATTACAATCATCTATGATGATTCGAAGACAATCTATTTCAAAATGATACAGGGTGTCATCCATGATTCTACGACATGGAAGAAACATCAACATAGAATTGGTCAAATAATACAGGAAAGTATTGCATGCTCTGAGAAATTCAAAAGTGGAAGGATATCAAAGCCGAGGTTTTCCCACTTTACAAAAATGTTGCATAGCCCTGCAAGAGGATTGAGATTTCCTGCCCCTAGACCATCAAAATTCCCGAAAAGAAAGATTTATTCTGAAATTAAGCGAAAGAAAATGTGTGGAATGCGGTGTGTATTCGCTATTAAAATGTGAAAAATAATATTTTATTCGCTATTAAAATGTGAAAATAGTTTTGATTTGATTTTTTATTTGATATGATATCTCTAAAGTATTGGGAGGTTTTATGAAAATGATTTACTTAAAACGAAAAATTGATGATTTTCTTTTGAAGTGGAAAGAAGATGAAAACAGAAAGCCCTTAATAGTAAAAGGATGCCGCCAAATAGGGAAAACAGAATCCATCCGGCATTTCGCAAAAAATGCCGGATATGATAGCTTTATCGAAATAAACTTTGTAAAAGATGAAAAATATAAAAAAATCACCGCTGATGGATATTCCGCCTCGGCAATTGTAAAAGCTATTTCGCTGTTGGATCCTTCCAAAAAGTTTATCAATGGTAAAACATTGATTTTTTTCGACGAGATAAGTGAATTTCCGGATATTGCCACATCTTTGAAGTTCTTTAAGGAAGACGGACGTTTTGACGTGATTTGCAGCGGTTCCATGCTTGGAGTGAATTATAAAGAAATCGAGAGCAACAGCGTGGGATATAAGACTGACTATGAAATGTTTTCTATGGATTTTGAGGAGTTTTTATGGGCAAAAGGCTATAACAACGACACGGTAGAAGATATACTTTCGCATATGAAAACATTTACTCCGTTTAACGAACTTGAAATGTCTGTTTATCATGAAGTCTTCCTTGATTATGTGGTACTAGGTGGTATGCCTGCTGTAGTGAAAGACTATATTGAAATAGGAACATTTGAGGGTTCGCTCGACACTCAGCATCAACTCATAGCTGATTATAAGGAAGATATAAGGAAATATGCCCAAGGTATTGACCAGACAAGGATACTGAACGTTTTTAACAGCATTGCAACTCAACTTGCCAAGGAAAATAAAAAGTTTCAAATTTCGAAAATCGGGAAAGATGCAAGATTCCGTGATTACCGTGGCTGTACAGAATGGCTTGTTGACTCAGGCATCGTCAACGCATGTTACTGCTTAAACGATTTGGAATTACCTCTTATGGGAAATTACGATATCGATAAATTTAAATTGTATTTTTGCGATACGGGCTTACTTGTTTCTTTATTGGACGAAGAGTCGCAAGATGATTTACGTGCGAATAAAAATCTCGGAGTATACAAAGGTGCATTATATGAAAATATTGTCGGAGAGGCATTGGTTAAAGCTGGCTATAGACTTTTCTATTATAAAAAAGAGAATGCTACACTTGAAGAAGACTTTTTCATTCGTTCCGCAGACAATCTGATACCATTAGAAGTAAAAGCAAAAGGTGGTCATTCCAAATCTTTGAGAACATTGATTTCTTCGAATAAATACCCTGACATTACTTATGGTTTCAAACTATCTGCAAATAATATTGGTTACAGCGAACAAATATACACGTTCCCATATTTTTGCTCATTTTTGTTAAAAAGGTTTATGAAAACGTTTGTGCCGATAAACGAGTAAAGATATTATCGAAAATAATCGATTTTATTCTCCGATGAAGTTGTATCAATCGTAAGCGTCATGCATATATTAAAGTAGATAATCTATTTATGCTTATTTTCGACTTGTGCAAGTTCGTTTATCCAATCAAATAGCAACTTGAAGTTTGAAATTCGATCAAATGCATGCATGATCAGCTCTTCTTTTTTCCAACTTGGATGGTAGGTGTCTGCTATAGATGGAATGATATCGAATCTGTTTTTAAACAAAACGGAATTGTCGCCATACTGATCATCGAACAAATATGCCTGATCTGCCTTATATTTGTCTGTATGGTTTGTCGTAGTATATAAGCAATGTTCTAAATCGATTCCAAAATAAAACAATCTATATGGAATGTCGGTGTTTTTCAAAGAGATTTTTCCCATTGAAAATAATGTCTGCGTATTTTTTAGGGAGTAACATAAAGTTTGTGTAAGGAAGAGAAGGAGGTATAGGGAACACTTTTTGCTGCATAAAGCTAGCTTTATGCA
>DHKM01000012.1 GCA_002404835.1 Caryophanales bacterium UBA4694
AAATTGATTAGTTTAGTACCCTAAATCCAGACTCATGGTACTCAATCGAGATTTCGACTCCTGGTAAAATTGATTAGTTTAGTACTAACCATTGCTATTTTCCCTCATTATTAGCGATTTCGACTCCTGGTAAATTTTATACGATAAGTAAATCTTCAGCTTCTGTAATAGACTCTTGTAAACTTTTTTCTCCATGTACTATTATCATAGAGTCATATTGGTTTTCTGTAACTTTCAGAATTCTAATGTTTCCGAATTTTGGATTAAAAGAAAGAACACGGTTTATATTCTTATCGACATCACTTTCGTTTTGACAAAGCCTAGCATAGACAGAATATTGGACCATAATGAAGCCCCATTTTAGTAGACTTTTTCTGAATCTACTATATTCTCTTCGCTGAGCAGCTGTTTCAACGGGCATGTCAAATAAAACGAATAGTCTCATGATTCTATAATTCTGCTTCATCATTTTTTTCTAGCAATCTTAATTTTGGAAGCTTGATATCTTTAATGTTTCCTGTCTTCATATACAGAAGATAACTTTTGATGGTCATTTCAATTGCATAACTTGTTTTGTAAGAGTAACCATCAATTTCTATGTTTTCATTTAAAAGATTAATAAGATTCATTTTCACATCATGAGAAAGTGGATTAGATAAATTTTCTAAACTTTTGTATATTTTATAATCCACTAATTGTCTATAAGGTTCGATGAAATCATAAGAAAGATTATTGTTGTTTTGTTTGGAAGCATGCCAAATACCAAGATTATCTAATAAGCCATTGCATGCCACTGTCCGAATGATTTGTGAAGCGATAATACTGTATCCATAATTCAAACCAATTGAAATAAGAGAATCCGAAAAACGAATAAAATCTTTTCCGAATAACGCTTGAAAATAGATGCGAGCAGCAAGACCTTCCATGTTTGATTCGTCACCAGGTTTTATTTGTTGTATGCATTTTTTTAGCTGATCTATGACAATGGTATTTGCGGATACGCTTTCTAATACAGATAACTGGTTTTTGATTTTTTGTCTGACAATCGTCTCCCAAAGCTTTTTCTTTTTTGATGGAAGGAGCTGTAATTGGAGGTTTAAAACCTCGCTTTGAAGATAGTAGGAATTAAAAGGTAATATTTGTGAGGAAGGAAGATAATTTTTTCCACATAAAACCATAGAACAACCTAGGTCTGTCATTCTAGAAATCAAATTGGCTGTTATGACCGTATTTGGATTTTCTACAAAAATCAAATCAAAATCTTCCAAAGGAAAAGATAGTTTTTCACCATTTTCTTTTACTAAAACCATTTGATCATTGAATAAAGATAACTTTGACGAGTTTTTTAAATATAGTTGACGATGTGCCATCAGCTTATTTTTCCTAAAATAGAAATGTTATGAATCTTTATATTTTTTATTGTTGACACAGTAATATAATTTTGTGGAGCTTCGGTATTACGAATAAGGTAGTCATGATATAAATCGTAATTGTCCCCTAGAATAGAATAAATTTCTAATTTTCCTTTGGTGACTCCTCCACTGTAAGCAAAACCTTTTTTTATGCCTTTGTCATCATTTAGTTCTATTTCAATCAATGAGTTTCTATTCATTGAAAACAATTTTTTGTATTCACTATCTAAATCAGATTTACTTAAAGTTTCTTGAATGGTTTGGCTTTTGTGAATGGTATAGAAAACAGAAGCTTTTGATTTTCTTTTTTCATTAAAGATTTGATAATAATAGATAGGGACAAAATAAAGATTTTCATCGCCTTCAACCTTTCTTTTATAAACATCAACACGAACAACATCTGAATTTTCGGCGTATCTACTTTCTCCTAAACATGGTTGGTTGGATAATTGACTTCCTTTTATGATGACTGATTTGATGGGAACGCCTTTTTTGGGTAAATTTGGATATTTTGGTCTATCTTTCTTTGCCTGGTTAAACCAATCTGTTACAGCTTTTATTACTATATCATTTCCACGATTGATATTCAGAATGTTCTTTATATCATTTTCTGTCAGTTTAGAAACAGCTTTATTTGTGGTAAGCCATTTTTTCCCATCTAATTCTACAACGCCACAAATTGTATCTTTGGAAACAGCACCAACAACTTTTGTTTCTTGCTGTCTTGTAGGCCACATGACATGAACGTTATTTTTTGTAGCAGGGTTCTCTTTATACATGGGTAGCTTGTTTAATTCGGAAATTAATTTGTTTTCATCTCTCTCATAGACTCTTAACAAGACTTCTTTATTGAAATCAGGGTAAGGTAATTGCAATTCAAGTTTTTGCTCCCCGGTAAGATAATCAACCTCGCTTTCTTCTTTTTTGAAGAAGTCAGATAAACGCTTTGTAATACTTGGTGTTATACAGCCAATAATAGCAGCATCAAGCGCATGATGGAGGTCATTGCTCCTATTCTTCTTATTGCATTCATTTGTTATTTTTTTGATTACTTCGGCTAGAACATAAGATATGGATTCATCAAAAGTCGTGGAAGAATAGCTGTTTTTGGATAGAAAATTTGCCTTTTCTTGAAGAGAAAACACATCTTTTCCAACACAATCTGAGAATTTGTTCTTGTAATAATCTATATTTTCTAAAACGCGAGAAATATGATTATTTAGTAGCTTTTGGTCTTCTTTTAGAGCTTTTACGTCATTCTTCTCGATTTTCTCAATGGAGAAAATTCTTCCTTCATCTCTTATGATATTCGTTATGCAAGAAGTGTTTACATAATCAAAGACGAAATTGATTCTTTTCTTGTCGACGAATTCAATTCCTCTAAACTTATAGTTGCTTACATCTCTCAATCGATAACAGTTGTTTTCGTATGTGGAAAGATAGGAATGAACTCTACCGGAAAGATTCCATAGGTTTCTTAGTTTTGCAGTGATTGCTCCTGGAATTGTTTTACAACGGGATTCATCGTCTAAAAGATATGTATTGATTAATTTGACAGCCAATGTTGCTATGTAAGAAGTATCTGTAGAATCCGAATTGCTGAAATCGCAACGATTTCGAACATCACCCTCAAATAGAAGGTTTTCTTTTTTCTTTCGGTCATGACAAATATTTTTGACAAAATAGTCAATATTTTGGAAGTTATTTCCATAATATTCTCGAGGTGTCCAATTTTTCTTTTCTTGATTTTCTTTGGTTTCGACTAATACCTTGTTGGATATTGAATCATCAAAACTTCTAGAAAAAGGGAGAATGTGATCTATTTGATAACAGTTATTGTCGAAAATCTTTGATTTGTCGATGCGTTTTCCAGTATAAGGACTGATTGCCTGTTGCAGTTTGAATAGTTTATATCTTATGAGATTCTCTTTTCTTTCTGCATCCTTAAATGAACGGATTTCATTAGGGAAAAATTCCATCATTTCTAGTTTCAATCTAGTGTTTTCGTTTTGATTTTCCTTTTGTTCATTTTCAATTTGCTTTCTTTCTTCAAATGATTTTTTCAGTTCCCGTGCCAACTCAATCGAATATGACGTTGGGTAGCCATAAGTTTTGATTACGGCGTTGATGATTTTCCGCATTTGAACTAACGTATGTTTTACAACCGGATTGTTTAATGTAACACCCATAGATTTTAAGGAAATATCGATTTCCGGTAATGGTTGGACTGTGTTCTTTGTTGCTAAGGCATTGTAGTGGTCATACCCTATTTTCTTCATTGCTTCATCGTATCTTAGGCCTTGAAGCATTTCAGGTATCAATTTACTACAAATTTCCTGAGATAAATTGATTGTTTTGGTTGCATCATAGGGTATGTTGAGGATTTTATTTATTTCATCATCTGAAAATTTCAGCCCATTTCCTTCAGCCTCTGGTTTAAGTAGAGCATTCTTGATTTCTTCATCTGTCTTATATTTAAAAGAAACAAAGGATATATAGTTTAACTTCGCGATGATTTCGCTTGAAATTTTCTTGTCATTCTTCTTTTTCGGACTGTATATGTCATACATTTTCTTGAAAAAATCCGAATTTTTATAAAATGTTTTATTTAAGAGCTTTTCTTTTTCGTTTTCTTCATAATGAGTCCAATCGTTTATATCAAGCTCTTGTTTTCCGGTTTCTTTTAAGATATTAGAAATGATACTTTTCTTTTCTGACTTTGTTAGTGATAATCCTTTTATTGAACAAACAGAATTTAGGTCTATCCCACAGTCCTTTAGTAGTGCAGTGTAATTAGTATCACCTCTGGAAATTGTATTAGAAAAAGAATTCTGAATTTGGTCTGGCGTTAGCGATTGATACTTGCTTTCATAGTTGGATTTATATCTAAAATTGCATAATTTACTTAGTATGATAAATGCTGTTGCTGGATAAGAATCTTTGATGGCAAAAGGATTACCATCAAAAGAGCATATCCCTCGTGTTTTTGAAAAATCTACTTGATAAGGGCTTCCTTTTCCAGGTCCTTTCGAATAAGACCTTTGCCTATTAAATAAGGTGATAAATTTTTGCTTGAAATCCTCATTTATGATTCCAAATTCTATTTGTTTATCTAATAGAGCATTAATTTCTCTTTCATATTCGGACCGAGCAACAGTCAAATGGTATTCCTTTCCGTGATTATGGATAGGATTCCCCTTGTCTGTTTTCAAACCCTCAAGATAGTTATTCCAAATAACGTTTGTGATGTATCCATTTTCACCGAGAGCTTTTCTTTCATCAGACATCTTTTTTATTTCAAGTAAAAGACCTTTTTCTTCTTTGTTATTTAGTTCTTTGCTTTTACGATTAGATTTAAAACCTCTATATTTCATATAATGGTAGAGAGCGATTGAGAGTTCCTCACGATTGAGTTTATCCGTCAATCCTTTGATTTTTAGTTCATAAGGTGAGGCAAAATTCTTAGCTCCTATACCATTTATTCTAAAATTATTGTCTTCAAAATCGAAAACAACACCTAATTCTTTTGCGAATAAATCTCTGCAAGCTTCAAGTCTTCTGACTTTTCTTCGTCTCTGCCTTCTCATTTCACGCTTTTGGCGCCTGACTTGGTTTTCACGTTTTCCATTTTTTCCGTTTTCTAATTGATTGTATACAAATGAGCCTAAGTCAATAATCCTTCTTGGCTTTTCATTCTCGTCTGAATCAAACAAACACCAACCAACCGATGCGATTCCAAGATCAAGTCCTAAAGTCATATGTTTTTTGTTTTCCATCCTATTTACTCCTTTTTGAAAATATGTTAACATAAATGAGCTAGCAATACTAGTCGAGTTTACCAGGACTCGAAATCAACCCCATTGTGGGGTAAGAAAACTCAGAGAAATCTGAGTTTTTTTGATAAAATTCAGTATTTTTTCTCTTTTCTCTGATCAAAAATTTTTTAAAGGAGACCACCATGTCAAAAGCAGACCAAATCTTTATTGAAAACATGAAAGACATCATGACCAATGGTGTCTGGGATACAGACTATACGGTAAGACCGCATTGGGAAGACGGAACACCTGCACATACCATAAAGAAATTCGGAATCGTAAACCGATACAACCTCCAAGAAGAACTGCCCATCCTTACCATAAGAAAAACAGCATTCAAGAACTGCCTGGACGAAATCCTCTGGATCTGGCAGAAGAAAAGCAACAACGTCCATGATTTACATTCCCACATCTGGGATTCCTGGGCAGACGAAACAGGATCCATAGGAAAAGCCTACGGATACCAGCTAAGACAAAAAGCCATCTATCCCGAAGGAGAGTTCGATCAAGTCGACAGAGTACTTTATGACCTGAAGAACAATCCACATTCCAGAAGAATCATGACCAATATCTATAACTTCCAGGACCTCCATGAAATGAATCTCTATCCCTGTGCCTATTCCATGACATTCAATGTCAGTGGAAACACCTTGAACGGAATCCTCAACCAAAGAAGCAACGACATGCTTACTGCCAACAACTGGAATGTCCTCCAGTATTCCCTTTTGCTCATGATGTTTGCCCAGGTCTCAGGACTCAAGGCAGGAGAACTTGTCCATGTCATTTCCGATGCCCATATCTACGACAGACACATCGATATGGTCAAGGAAATCATCCAGAAGCCACAGCATGAAGCCCCAAAACTGAAAATGAATCCGAATATTACAAATTTCTATGACTTCACTCTCGACGATTTCGAACTTGTCGACTACGAGTACGAAAAACTCGGAAAGAAAATACCGGTGGCCATTTAATATGGGGAAACTGATTGCCATACTTCATGCCGACAGAAACTGGGGAATCGGGAAGAAGAACGACCTTATGTTCCATCTGCCCAAAGACATGAAATACTTCCGGACTAACACAAAAGGACATACCGTCATCATGGGAGAAAACACCCTTTTGTCTTTCCCCGAATCCAAACCGCTGAAGAACAGGACGAATATCGTCCTCTCCATGGACAAAAACCATGATTATGAAGGTGTCATAAACGTCCATACCTTCGAAGAATTCCTCCATCAGACAGAAGAAGCCCTGAAGACAGACGACGTATTCGTTATAGGAGGCGCAAGCATCTACAGACAGATGCTACCCTATGTCGATCTCGTCTATCTTACCAAGGTTGATGCCGATGGAAATGCCGAAGTCTATTTCGAAAACCTTGACGCAGACAAAAAGTTCCGCCTTATCGACCAAACACCATATGAAGACGACAACGGATATAGAATATCCTTCACCAAATACGAGAACTTAGACAAAAAAGAACTCTGAAGAAAACACAAAAGTTATATAATCATAACCATGGAACTTCTAATTGATGAATATTTTCTGAAAGTCGCACTGCCGATCATCACCAACGAAAACTATAAGTCCATGAAGAATTACGTAGCCCATGGATGCTATAGCGTCTACGACCATTCCATAAGAGTGGCCGTCCATGCCTACAGCTATGCCAGAAAAAGGAAACTGAATCTGGACTATAAGTCCTTAATCATGGGCTGTCTTCTCCATGACTTCTATCTCTATGACTGGCACCATGCCCACGAAGGACACCGATTCCATGGATTCCGCCATCCCTTCACCGCTTTGATGAAGGCAAAGAAAATCTACAAGCTCAACGCCAAAGTCTGCAATATGATCCAAAGCCACATGTTTCCGCTTGTCTTCTGGGTCCTTCCCCTTTCCAAGGAAGCCTGGATACTGACTCTCTCGGACAAAAAATGCGCCTATCTGGAGCATAAAACCATCAAGGCAATGAAGAAAATCGAGAAGATCAGCCGAAAAAAGAAACAAGCCGAACCGAGAATCGAAGAAAGCTATAGACCGGTGTGACCCACCGGTTTTTTGTAAGCCTTTTCTTGATTCATTTCCTTTAAGAATATATTCCATACAAATTCAACAATGATATAATTTCAAAGTAAAACAAGGGGTCAGAAAAATGGAACATTATATCGCAAGCCGTTCACAGAAACCGTTAAGCAAGAATGACATCATCGCCATCAACAAAATGGCAGAAGCCGACAAGGCCAGCGGAAACAAAGTCATCAACGGAAGCATCGGAACCTTTTTGGATGACAACAAAAAACTCGGTGCCGTATTGACCGTCGACGAAGCTCTGAAGGAGCATATCACAGACCGACTCGGCTATCCTTCCGTCTACGGAGATAACGACTATCTTGAAGCAATCCAGAACTGGGTCTTCAAGGACAAGGGAGAAAAAATAAAGAAACTCTACCAGGTCTTTTCCGGTGCCACCCTTGGAGGAACCGGAGCCATTTCCATGGCCTTCAATCTGTTCCTCGAACCCCTGGAAGCAGTCCTCCTTCCCAACGTCATGTGGACCAATTACAAACTCATCGCCAAGAAAGCCTCCTGTTCCGTTGTGGAATACAACATGTTCAACGAAAAAGGCAAGTTCGATATCCAGTCCGTGAAGGATTGCATCGAAACGCAGTTCAGGAAGAACGAAAAAGTCCTTCTTGTCATCAACGATCCCTGCCAGAATCCGACCGGATACTGTCTGGACGAAAAAGAATACGATGCCCTGTTCGAAATGCTCAACGAAGAAGGAAAGAAAGGAAAACTCACCGTCCTCTTCGATATCGCCTACCTTGCCTTCTATGCCGTAGAAGGACACTCCTGTGTGCTGATAGACAAACTCAGCGAAAAGAAGACCGACTTCCTCCCTCTCATTGCCTTCAGCTGCTCCAAAGTCTTCGGACTCTACGGAATGAGAATGGGAGCCTTGTTTGCCTTGGCCCTCGATCAGGACGAATGGACCGAAATCCATTCCGCCTTCGGTGCCCAGGCCAGAGGCGTCTATTCCGTCCCTGTCGGTGCCGGACAATACGCCGTCAGCAAAGTCCTCAATGACCCAAGCCTTAGAAAAGCGCTCGAAGCGGAAATCAATGCCAACAAAGAAGTCCTCAAGGAAAGAGGAAAGCTCATCGTCGACGAGCTGGAAAAGGCCGGAATCGAACACTATCCCTATGGTTCCGGATTCTTCATCACCGTCAAAGTCAAGGACAGCATGGATGTCTTCGAAAAGCTCAAGGAAGAGCATATCTATATCGTTCCGATGACTAAGACTAGCATCCGCATTGCCCTCTCCGGAATGACCAAGGAAGAAGGCGCCGTCCTTGTCAAAGAACTAAAGAAAGTACTTTAAGAAAGAAAAAGCCGCTTCTTTTACACTCTTAACCAAACGAAACATCGAAAATGGTTCCGGATCATACCAGGAACCATTTTTTGATCCTACCTGTTTCTTGACTCCTGTAAAAAAAGCCCATTTCAGAAGAGCGGACCTTCTCCCTTTCTTGGTTAGTCAAAACAAATAAAGCGAAAGTGTTCGGAAAACAGACATAAAAACAGAACAAATATGCTATAATCCATCCTATGAACAAGAAAAGAACACTTATTTTACTGTCCCTCTTCACCCTCTTCTCCTGCCAGAATACTCAGACATCCAAAAAGAAGGAAAACACTCTCGTCGATCTGAAAGGCAGGGAAGTATCCCTCAAACAAGACATCTCCAAAGTCTGCATCACCTTCAATATCGAAGAATATCTCGCAATCGGAGGGAAAAAGGCCAAAGACAAAATCGTAGGCTGGTCCTTTTCCTATTGGAAAGGAAGAAGAAACGACGCCTACAAAGCCTATACTCAAGCCTATCCCGAACTTTTGAATTGCCAGGACATCGGCTATGACAAGAACATCAACATCGAGACCATCATCTCCTTGAGACCTGACGTCCTGATTGCCTCAAGTGCCGTCGACTATTCCTTCTTCCAACCCCATCTCGACCTCTTCGACAAAGCCGGAATACCGGTCGTCTTCATCGACTACCATACCGATACCGTCGAAACCATCGGAAAATCGAATCAGGTGCTGGGAACCATCCTGAAGGAAGAAAAAAGAGCCGAGGAGATCACAGAATATTATCAAAGCAAAGTGAATCCCATCTTCGAAAAGGCAAAGACGATAACGGAAGACCAAAAGCCCAACGTCTATATGGAATTCTCCAAAGGCAAGGACATCTACGGAAACACCTGGTCGAAGAAGATGTGGGGTTCCCTCATCCAGCAGGTCGGAGGAAACAACATCGCCTATGACATCTCCGACACCAATTCCGTGGACATGGCCAAAGAAGCCATCATCAGCAAAAATCCCGATGTCATCATCCTGACGGGAGTCGAGCAGACCGGACTGAACGGAAACGTTGTTTTAGGATACGGCCAGGATGAAGAAAAAGCCAAGAAGAATCTGGAAACCTATCTTTATCGGACCGAGTGGAAAGACGTCAATGCCGTGAAGACAAGAAACCTCTCCGCCGTCTATCACGACCTCTCCAGACACGTCTTCGACTTTGCCGGCGTCGAATACCTCGCCAAGCAGATACAGCCTACGATCTTCGCCGATCTGAATCCCATGAAGGATCTAGAAGAGTTCTTCACTCTCTACATGCCCTTTGAACTGAAGGGATGCTTTATGATACAGCTATGAACCAGGCTCTTTGCTTTTCCTACCAACACAAGAACCTCATCCGCATTCTTTTTCTCTCTCTTGGGGCAATCCTCATCCTTGCCTTATTTTCGGTGGACCTTTTTGTCGGAAGCGCAGGACTCTCCTTTCAGGAAACCATTCAGGCCATATTCACTCCCGACAATGTCGACCCGACAGTATCACTCATCGTACGGCAGATCCGCATCCCGATTGCCTTGATGGCAATCCTCATCGGACTATCTCTTGGTACAAGCGGAAGTGTCATGCAGACCATACTGAACAATCCACTTGCCTCTCCTTATACTCTGGGAATCGGAGCCGGAGCCTCCTTCGGAGCAAGCATCGCCATTCTTCTTGGATTCAATGACTTCCTTGTGGCCCTGATGGCATTTATCTTCAGCATGGTGATTTCCCTTCTCATCTATTTCTTCGGAACCATAAAGAAGATGACGACCCATGCCATGACCCTTCTGGGCATTGCCCTTCTTTTTCTCTTCAAGGCCCTCCAGGCACTCGTCCAGTATTTTGCCGACGACACCCAGAACCAGGATATCCTCTTCTGGGAATTCGGTTCCCTGCAGAAAGTCGACTACACCAAAGTCCTGATCCTCTTTGTCGCCTTCCTTGTCGTTTTCCCGCTCATATTGAAGAACAGCTGGAAATACACCTCCCTCTCTTTGGGAACCACGAAGGCAGAAAGCCTGGGAATCCGGACCGGAAAACTCAAACTCGAATCCTTCTTCCTCATCTCGGTCCTCTCCAGCCTTTCCGTCTGCTTCACCGGACCAATCGGATTCATCGGAATCGCAAGCCCCCATATGGCAAAAGCCATGGTCGGAGAAGACCACAGATTCTATCTTCCTCTCTCCGGAATCCTGGGCGCCATCATCCTCCTGTTCTCGGACATCCTTTCCAAAATCATTGCCGCAGGATCCATCTTCCCCATCGGAATCATCACCTCGCTGATCGGAGTTCCCTTCTTCTTTTTCATCCTCATCAAGGAGAAGAACTGATATGCTTCAAATCAAAGACCTTGTCTATCGCTACAAGAAGAACAGGGAAGAAACGCTGAAAGGAACAGACTTTTCCATGAATGGCGGTCAGATCACGACCCTGCTTGGACCAAACGGTGCCGGAAAGACGACCCTTCTGAAAATACTGACCTCGGCCAACCAGGAAAAAGGCCACATCTTTTACGATGGAAAAGACCTGTCGGAAATGAAGGAACAAGAAAAAAGAGAACTCATCGCCTATCTGCCGCAGGAAAACGGCAGCCTATCCTCCTTAAGCGTCTTCGAAGTCGTCCTTCTAGGAAACTGGAACCGCCTCATGCTCAAAGTCGACGAAAAACAGCTTGAGCATACAGCGAATATCCTCAAGGAGTTCGGACTGGAGAACATCGCCGACAAGAAATACAGCCAGCTTTCCGGAGGACAAAGAAGGATCGTCTCCATTGCCATGACCATCGCAAAAGACCCCAAAATCCTGATTCTGGACGAACCGACGGCCAACTTGGACGTCTATAACGAAATCGAAGTGCTGACCCTCATCAAGGAATACGTGAGAAAGAAGAACATCATCGCCCTTCTGGTGCTGCATTCCATCAATCTAGCCTCCCGGTATTCCGATAAGATCTGCCTGATGAAAGACGGAAGGATCTACAAGGAAGGAACTCCGCTTGAGACCATAACGGAAGAAAACCTGCGCTATGTCTATCATATCCTCACGGAAAAAACGATCACGAAGAAAGGATATCCCTTGATCCATATCCTCGACAACGAGAAAACTACGGATCCACTTTCGAAATGACATACAGGCGGGAAGAGAAATCGCCCATGAGACGGATGTTCTCGTCATATCCGCTTCCTGTCCACTCCTGAGCCAGGCAAGGACCCATGGAAAGAATCGTGTTCCCGCTTGCAAAACCATGATCATGTTCGCTAAGCATATCCTTGAACCTGGATACCAAAGAAAAAAGCATTCCATCCTCTTTAAGATGAATCGGAGAAATATAGTTCACAAGATTTCCAAACTTCTCCAAAGGAATATGCTCGATACGGTTTTCATATTCATAGAAAGACTCTGGATTCAGGTTATAGGCAAAAAGCCTCTCCTCTTTAAAGGAAATCTCGTCGATGGAACGGAAATAACCGACGATGCTTGTCTTTTCCGTATAGGCTTGAAGAATCAGATCCGAAGATCCGCTTCTTTCCTGGACAAGATAGTACTGACCAAACTGCAATACCTTCCGATATTTCTTGTAGAAGGAAATCTGCTCCTTGATGGTCTTCTCTTCCAACGGGGAAAGATCATCCAGGTCCAGCTCATATCCGAGTATTCCAAAGCAGGCAACATCGAATTTCGTTTCGAGGCTGGTCTTCCGGAGAAGCTGGTTGCTGGTTTTGGCTGCGACATGGTTGGACATCACCGAAAGAGGATAATTCACCATGGCTGACTTCTGGATGCTCTCCCGCTTGAAGGAATCGGTATCATCGCTCATCCAGGACTGCGGAAAGAACGACAGCATGCCGAGATCGAACCGGTTCCCGCCGCTGGCGCAGTTCTCGAAAAGGACATCCGGAAATCTTTCCTTCAGGCTTCTTAGCACCCGATAAAGACCGACGATATAGTCATAGTTCAGCGAAGAAGAGGCCATATTGGTGAAATTCCGGTTGTAGTCCCACTTCAGGTAGGAGATCCTAGCGCTGGACAGGACATCCGAAACACTCTTCAGGACAAACTGCTGGACCTCCTCTTTGGATAGATCCAGAACATACTGGTTTCTTCCCGTATATGCCTTGTGGCTGTCGTGGATGATCCAGTCGGGATGGTTTTGATAAACCCTGGAATCCTCGTTTACCATCTCGGGTTCCATCCAGATGCCGAACGAAAGGGAGAGCTTTTCTGCCTCCTCTGCAAGAGAAGAAAGCCCGCCGGGAATCTTCCTCGGATTCACTTCCCAGTCTCCGAGTCCGTGACTGTCGTCATCCCGGGAGGAGAACCATCCGTCATCCAGGACAAACGTCTCTATGCCGAGGCTTTTTGCCTTCTTCATCAAGGAAACAATCTTTCCCTTGCTGAACTTCATGCCGGTAGCTTCCCAGTTGTTGTAGACGATCGGACGCTCCTTGTCCATGAATTCCTTCGGTATGACATGATGATTGACAAACGACTGCATGTTGTTCGAAAGCCCGTTTGTCCCCAGATAGGAAAAAGAGAACACAAAACACGGTGTGACAAACCCCTCTTCCGGAGCAATCTCCTTCATAAAGCCGGTGGAAAGGATTCCCGACTGGATGCGGATATTGGAAAAAGCGTCCATTTCGATCGAATCCTCGAAATTGCCGGAATACATCAGATTGAATGCGTAGCAGTTCCCGTCTCTGCTTGTGCATCCCCCTTCCTTGATATAGAAGGACGGATTATGTCTGGCCGACGAAGAACCGAGTCCCGATTCCAGGACAAACCTGCCGGGAACGATCTTCGTCTCGCAGGTGTTCAGCTCGTTGGCCCAGCTTCCATAAGTCGAGACAATGGTGTCGTCCTGGTTGACCAGACAAAGCTGGAAGGACATGGCTTTGTTCACGAAGACGGACTTACCAGAACCGTTTATCAGCTCATAGTAGGCGCCAATCACGTCCTCCTTGTCGAAAGAGAGAAGATGAAGCTTCAAGAACAAAGAGCAGGTCTCATCCTTCAAGAGGATCACAAAGGAAGAAGAAGGATCATGAGGAAGAGGAAAGACAAGATCCGTCTCCTTTTCATTCTCCACACCGGAAAAGACAAAATCCAGCGTGCAAAAAGGAGAAACAACAAAAGCAGGTGAAAAACAATCCCCGTTTCCCATCGTAGAACAGACGCCTTTGATCATGTTGTTGGAAAAGCTGTCCTTCCGGTTCAGGACACATTCCCCGCCATAAAGGACGGGATAGTTCCGCTTCAGAAAGGAAACCTCTTCCGGAAACCGGATTTTCCTGCCATAATATTCGCATGTCAGTTTTCCGTTATGGCTGTGGCTGAAGACCAGCGAAGTGCGTTCGGTACTGACAAGAATCTCGTCACCCTTGATTTCAAACATAAATGATATCCATCTCCTTTTAAAAGACTATAGCAAAAGAAGAAGGACAAGTAAATCACGAAAGGAAAAAGAAACATGAAATGGACACTGAAGGACATCATCCAGGAAACAGATCATAAATTCCTCAATTTCTATACCCTTGTCTACGAAGTCGAAAAGGACGGCGAAAAGAAAAGATACGAGTACTACATGACCAGCCGGAGAACTAGAGAAACCCTTGTTCCCCTTCTGAAAAAAGCACAAAAGCCCGACGGAGTCATGATTCCCCTCTATCACATCGGAAAAGACGGGAAAATCCGTTTCCTCCTGACCAGACAGTTCCGGCCGGCCCTTGGTCTTTACGTCACCTCCGTTCCGGCGGGTCTGATGGAAGAAAAAGACAAGGATATTCTGGAAGTGGCAAGAAGGGAGGCTAAGGAAGAAGCCGGAGTCGAAATCGAAGACCTCGAGATTCTGGCAGACATCGGTTCGACCTCCTCGGGATTCTCCGACGAGACAAACGCCATCGTCCTGGCCAGAATCAAGGAAGAAGAACAAAAAGACCTGGAAGAATTCGAAGACATCAGGACAGACCTCTATACGATAGGGCAGGTAGAAGAGATGCTCAAGGACAAAACCTGCTTCTTCGCCTTGGAAGTAAGGACCCTGATGCTTTATCTAATGCTCAGATTCAAAGATTATCGCTAAGAAAAAATCCGAACCCGGCAAAGGATTCGGATTTTTTTGATTCAGACGAGCTTCTTTCGGATCTTGGTCGAAACAAAATCGACCAACATGATCATGATCAACAGACCCCAGAGCAAGGCTCCGAGCTGAGGCCAGTTCTGGTTGTTGGAATAGGTGAGAATCAGACGGCCCATGTCGCCGGCACCCACAAGACCGAGGATGGAGGCATTTCTCAGGTTCAGGTCGAAACGATAGAGAATCGTGGAAATGAAGTTGGAAGAGACCTGCGGGAAGACACCGACCCGGATCTTGGACAAAGTCGTACCACCGGTCGCATTGAGCGATTCGAGGAAATTCATGTTCATGCTGTCGAGATCGTCGGAATACATCTTTCCGACCATGCCGATGGACTGGATGGAAAGGACGACGACACCGGTAATCGGACCGATGCCGGTGATCTGGACAAGAAGAATACAGAAGACGATTTCCGGGAACGTACGGATCAGAATCAGAAGGATCTCGGAGACGATGGCCCATTTTCCGAGAAGCTTATGGCTGGCCAGAAAGCCGAACGGAATGGCAAACAAGGAGGCAAGAAGCGTTCCGACAAAGGCAATGGCAAACGTCTGGAGGCAGAGATAGAATACGCACTGTTCGAATCCATCCCCGAAGGCAAAGAACATCGAATAGTCCGGAACGATGAAACCGAGGAAGAATTTCGAAATCATATCCGGCTGGGCTTTCCCGAAACCGGTAAACGAACCGGAGGAAATCCCAAAATAGATAAGAAGGGAGAAGAACAGGACAAAAGTGACCACATTGACGACCCACATCGGAGGACGGCTGAAGAAGGCATCAATGGAAGAAACATAATGACGATAATGGGAATCGAAGTTCCTCTTCGAAGCACATTTCTTCTTTTCCGAGGAAATGCTCTTGAGGAAGAAACGCTTTTCTTTTCGATAGCTCTTCTTGCAGACTTTGATTTCCAGAGAAACCTCTTTTGAATCCTTGTTCTGGGAACTGAGACTTGAGATTTTCTCCTCTTCCATCTTCTTCAGATTCCTAAGACCGGTCTCTTTTTTCTTGTTCAGGCTATCCAGGCTCTTTGCGTATTCGGCCTTGGCCTGAAGTCTGGCTTCTTTGCTTCTTTCTCTGCTGTCGGCTTTTTCCTGAAGAAGCTTCTCGTTTGTAAAATCCTTCATCATTGGGTCCTCCTCTTAAGCCAGTTGGAGAACAACTGGAGAACGAAAACCAAGAGGAACAGAGGAATCAGAATCGCTCCGATCTTGTTGTACTGGAAGGTAGAAAGAGATTCGTTGATTTCTTTACCGATACCACCGGCATTGACGTATCCGAGAATGACGGAAGCACGGATGTTGATTTCGAACGTATAGACGATGTTGGAAAGGAAGACAGGCACAATCTGCGGGAAAATCGAGGTGACGAAGGCTTTCGGTTTCGTCGCACCTGTGGAAAGGACGGCTTCATACGGATGCATGTCGACCGTCTCGATATATTCATACATGATCTTGATGATGATTCCGGCTGTGAATAGTGCCATGGCAAAGACACCAGCAGTCGGACCGATATTGAAGAAGGCAATACCGATGATGGCAAGAACCGGAGTCGGGATCGTACGGATGACATTCAGGAAGAAACGGGTGACGGTGTTGACCGACCGGTTTGTGACGATGTTGCTCGAACAGAGAATCATGAACGGAACGGCAATGATGCTTCCGATTGCCGTGGCGACGAACATCATCTCGAATGTCTGCCAGATCAGAGGGACAGCCGTATTGAACATATAGCCGAACCATTGATCCCAGGTTCTGAGATTGGTCATACCTTCACTCTGAGGTCCCCACATTCTGGCTATGACCGTGATAAAGGCAGAAGGATTGAATCGGAATGTCTCAAAACGGAGGAAGAACTGGGAGAAGACAAAAAGGACAACCAAGATAAGGAAGGAGAGAAGCGTGTGGCCCTGAGGCTTAAGAAGTTTTGTCCCGTTGGCATCCACTACCTTATAGAACCAGTGGAACGGCTCTATCAGATAACGCGCATCATGGATATCTCTTTTCGCATCTTCAATCTTGTTCTGATATCTTACTTTGTTTGTGTGAATCTGAGGAGCAACCATCTTTTTGGCAAGGCCCGGTTTTGTACCGGTCTTAATCAGTTCCTCTTTCTTCTTGTTCAGAAGGGAGATATTGTCCAAATAGAGCTTTCTGGCATCCTCTTTCTTCTTCTTGGAATCCAGTTTGACCTGCCTATAGGTCTCAAGCCTCTCTTTGCGGCTAGCCAAGAAGGGCTCACACCTACTATCCGTGAATCTAGGCAAAGCTTCCGTTGTCATTTCAGCTGCCCTTCCATCGTCTCGTCCTTGTTCAACTTGCGGCCATAGATCTTCTCCAGAGCATTATCGTCGAGCTGGGATGGCTTTCCGTCGAAGACGACCTTTCCTGCCTTGATGCCGATGATCCTTGTCGCATACTGCTTGGTAAGATCGACATGGTGCATGTTGGCAAGGATGGTAATGCCGAACTTCTGGTTGATCAGCTTGAAATCATCCAGGACCTGGATGGAAGTCAGAGGATCCAAAGAGGCCGTCGGCTCATCGGCCAAAATGATCTGAGGTTCCTGCGTCAAAGCTCTAGCCAAGGCGACACGCTGCTGCTGACCGCCGGACAGACGGTCGGCCCTGACATAGGCCTTGTCGAGGATTCCCATCAGTTCCAGGTTCTTGAGGGCAAGAAGCTTTTCATCCTGGGAATACATTCCGAAAAGCACTTCCCAGAAATTGTGATAGCCGATTCTTCCGTTCAGGACGTTCTTGTAGACGGAAGTGCGGTTGACCAGATTGAAAGACTGGAAAATCATGCCGATGCTTCTTCTCAGTTCGCGAAGCTCTTTTCCCTGGCACTGCGACACATTTTTCCCATTAACCAAAAGGGTGCCCGACGTAATGTCGTGCATCCTATTGACAGTTCGAAGCAGTGTCGATTTTCCTGCACCGGAAAGACCGATGATACAGACGAACTCACCATCCTGGATAGTGAGATTCACATCATCAAGTCCTTTCGTGCCTTCGGGATATATTTTACTGACGTGTTCGAATTGAATCATATTTTAAAGATTTCAGTTTATTTTGAAGTGAGGTTCTGACTTGCCCATTTCTGGAATTCGATTTCATCATCATAGTCAGAATTCTTGGCATCCTCATAGCCGGTATGGGAATAAAGGGAGAAGACAGCATTGCTATCGCTGGCCTTTCCATCGCCGTCGATATCATAGCAGCCGTTGGAATCCTTTTTGGTTTCGTCTCCCTTTCCGTTGTCTCTCGGGTTTCCGCTTGCCATGATGTCCTTGAAGGCCTTGGCAATGGCAGTCTTAGTGTCATTATCAAGATCGGCACGGACGGCAAGACCATCATTGAGGATACCCTGAGTCAAAGCGACGGTGTAGGTGTTCTTGTATAACCATGTCGCATCGTTCTTGGTCTCATCGAAGTTTCCGGCATTGTCGTTTCTGAAATCCATATAGGACCAGACGGCATCGATGCTGCCGTCGTTAGCCATAAGCTTCTGGATGGCAGTGGCATAGGTGCTTCCGGTAACGGCAACGAATTCACCCTTGGAAGCATCGGCATCCTTGTCGACCTTGGTCATACCCTTGGCCCACTTTCCACCGTTGGTTTCCTGGGAGAAAGCATAAAGCGGATAAGAATATCCGGCTGGAGAAGAAACACCCTGCAAAGCGACCTTCTTTCCGGCAAGTTCGGAAAGCTCGACCTTTCCGTCCTTGTTGGTATCGAACTTATCGAGGTTGGCTCTGTTGATGATGCACTCGGCATAATAGTAGGAAGCGATGCCCTGAGCCTCTCCATGATAATTATAGGAAAGATCGTTCATCTTCTCGAGCTGCTTGGCTCTTGCCTTCTCGTTGTTATACTTCTTCGCGTTGTCGCTTTCCGTTTCGTCGTAGTTTTCCTGAACGACCTTGAAAGAAGAACGGGTAGCTCTAAGAAGCATATCGACCTTGTTCGGACTGGCAATGGTTGTTGTGGCGAAGACGGAAGCGGTGATGAAAGAAGCATCCAAAGTACCGGCTGCCAAAGCAGTACCATCTGTCGCGAAGTCGGTACCGATGGTGATGGAATAGTTGTGTTTACTGTCGTACTTCTCGAGAATCGGCTTCAAAGCACTGGCAGAAGCCTTAAGGTTCTGCTCTGGACGGGACGGAGTAAGCTGAAGACGGATGGTCTTCTTTCCGTTTCCGGAGCAGGAAGGAAGAAGAGAACCCAACATCATGATAGAACCTAACATCAATACGGACTTTTTCATACTTGTTAAACCCCCTATGTATGAACCGCGACTAGAAAAAATGGATAGTCATGCCATGACTATCCAAGGATAACTCTATGTTAGATATGAGGTGAGGTTTGGATAGTCAATAACAGCTGATGAGCAAAAAACAATCTACACTGCGTACTTGTATCCATCTCTTATCGTCGGCGCTATTTTATTTTCCGGATGGCAAAAAAACAATATGAATTCGCTTACATTCCTCAATGCCATATGAATTGCAAACCAAAACCCGTTCTTACCGTTTGAAGATTACTTGATCCAGAGCGGCGGAAGAAAGAAATCATGTACCTTCAGAGGACAGGAAGAAGAAAATCCAAGATGGAATTCGTTCAAGTACATCCTCTTGGCCGTGGAATGGGAATACCTCTTGTCTCCGATAAGCGTGAATCCACAATCATGAAGGGCGATGCGGATCTGGTTTTTCCTTCCCGTTTTGATCTGGATTTTAAGCGCCGTTCCGATCTGAATAGGATTTGTCGCCTCGAAGAAAGTGATGGCTTCCTTCCCCGTCGTCTGGGAAACGACGTTTCTTGAATCCGAAAGAAGCTGATGGACCTCATACTGCTCATGAAGGAAGATGTCTTCCTTGATCACGGCCTCGTATTCCCGGATCACCCTCCTCTGGAGGAATTCCCTCTGAAGAAGGGCATGCATCCTCTTCGATTTGACAAACAGCACAATACCGCTTGTCTCATAGTCGAGGCGGTGGAGGACGAAAAGCTCCTCTTCCTTTTTCAGGACATCCTTTTTAAGATAATAGTAAAGATTGTGGGTGAATGTCCTCTTGTCGTCTGTCTTTACGGTAAAGACGTTCTGCTTCTTGTAGACACAAAGCACGTCCTCATCCTCATAGAGGACAACATAAGGACATTTCTGATGCTCCTTCATCTCAAGGACCCGGAAAGCCTGAGTCCGCTGTCCTTGTCGGTAAGACTTTTCCCTTCGATTCTCGAATCCAGGGAAAAACTCTTTCCCGGAAGAAGCGTATTGACCAAGGACAGATAGTCCTTCAGATAGCCTTCGAAGTTCAAAACGAAACTGTCGTTCCCGTCGAAGGTCAAGAACTCGTTCTCCGGAAGATAGTCCTGGATCAGATGATAGGCAAAACTCTTCACACTCTCGTCAGCCTGACTGGTTCCGAAATAGATGTTCTCGTTCTTCACCTTCATCCCATAAGGAAGGGACTGGCTCTTCGTGTTTTCAAGGACAAGAGTCGTATCATACCCCGAGACATCCAAGGAAAGGACAAGGTCCATATGTTCGATGTCGTTTTTGGTATAGAAATTGAAATAGGCGTTGTCGATGGCCACATACTGCACATCGTATTTTCCGTCCTCCTTGCAGGAAAACACATACGAATAACCGACGATTCCCTGGCTGTGGAGATACTGGTTGATCAAAGATTCCTTCAGAAGAAGACCTTCTTCGTTCAAAAGACTAGGATTGCTTAAACCGGTTCCGGAAACGGCAAAATAGTTTTCGATATCCGGATCTGCCGGCCGATAACCGTTATGAAGGGATTTCTGGATCTTGTCCGAATAGCCGATGGAAGAAAGATCGGCACTGTCGATATACTCCTTCTGGGAATCCGAAAGGGAAAGATAGCCACGGTTGAGGAAATCGAATACCGTTTTCTCGTGCTCGCTTTCCGTATCGATCTTACCGGAATCAAGAAGGGAGATAACATCAAGCCGGCTCTTCGAAAAATCCAGAAGGGACGTATCGATGGTATTGTCCGAATCCACGAAATCGGAATTGGTGTGGAAAGAAGCAAGAGACGCATCGACAGAAAGCTCGTCCTCGAAACGGAAAGAGAGGACATCCTTGGAGACAAAAAGGGAAGAAAGCACAGCTACCATCTCGTTTTCGGAGGTACTCTCCCTCAGAAGAGTCCTCAGATCCAATAAGGCATCCTCGATGGGATAGACGATTCTCCTTTTCTTAAGTTCGGCCTTCATATGAAGACCGGCTATAGAAAACTGCTGGTTGAGCTGTTCGTCGGTCATGACGTTTCCAAGAACCGTGAAGGCAAGATCGTCCAGGAAAGTCACTTTTCCGATTTTGGCATCCTTGATGGTCAGATAATAGTTGTCCTCGTCGGAAGAGAAGGAACAGGTCAGATCGACCATGGTCTTCAAAAAGGAAGCGTTGCAGTATACCTTGATGTGATAGTCGCTTTTGTCGATGCTGATGTTGACCCCGCGGACATAGTCCTTTGCCGCAGAAGAGGCAAAGGACTGATTGAGCAAAAGATCCAATTCCTTCTGGGTCAGATTCAGGGAAAGCTTACCGGTATCCTTGGTCGAATCGAAGGCGTGGACAAGCTTCTGGTTGGAAAAGGAAGACAGGTCGATTTCCCCTTCCGGCTTAGAAGGGGAAGAACCGTCGTAGACAGCATAATAGCATCCGCCGGCAAGACCGGCCAGGATCAGAACAGGAACGAAAATCCCGATAAGAAGTTTTTTCATATTCGAGCCTCCTCGATTTTGAAAAAAGGATAGCAAAAAAAGACAGGGAAAACAAGCCAAGAGAAAACCCACGGAAACAAGTCCGTGGGCAGAAGCACTATTTTTTCAGACTGTCCTGGTAAGAATCCATTTTCCTTGCCTCCTCACTGCTTATGGCCTGCAAGGCTTCCTGGGCTTCTCTTTCGGCATCCCTTTCATTATCCTCTAACGATTTCTCCTGATTCTTCTTCATCTTCTTTTCCTTCTTGAAATCAAGATGGTCCTTGGCTTTCAAGAACTTCCTTTCCCGGATCAGATGGGCGGAATAGTTGTTTCTCCTGTTCAGAAGAAGCTTCAATCCCCTCTTGAAGGTCAAGAGGAAAATCGTCACTTCAAGACGGCCGATGAGCATGCCGATGTCGGCTATGTAGAGAATTCCCCAATAGCCGTTACTATTGCTGTATCCGATAAGACCGCAGCTGTCGCCGATACCGGAAAGATAAGAGACGGATTCGAACAGGGCGTTCTCGACCGAAAACGGATTGAAGTCCCTACCCAAGGCATCGTAGGAAGGAAAGCTGGGCCGGAAACAGGTCTGGGCAAATGCTATGGCAAACAGGGCGAAAAGATAAAGGCCGATGTAGTTGGACGCATCCTTGACATCATCGTCCTTCACCTGCGTCTTGTCTCCGAGATGATTGACATGATGGACCTTGACGCTCTGCGGCTTGCTGATTTGCTTTTCCAAGGACCATTTGATGTTGAGGACAAAAAGCCCGATACGGTTCATCTTGATACCACCGGAAGTGGATCCGTTCATACCGCCGATGGCCATAAGAAGGATGAAAGCCAGGAAACTGGCCGAGGCAATATCCCCATATCCATGGACAAAGACATTGGGATCCAAAGACGAGAATCCGGTTGTAGAGACGGCAGAAACCATTTCAAACAAGGCCCGGAAGCAGTTCCTCAAAGGAGAATAAAGAAGAAAACCCTGAGAATCCCTGATGTTGTTGATTCCGTTGTAGATGACGGACGAATACTCGTCGAAAGTCTGGAAAAGACCTGTGAGCATGAACGGATAGATGACAAGAAGAAGGATCCCATATACAGCAAACTCGAAATGGGCAAATCCCTTCTTCGGTTTCAAAGTCCAGAAGAAGTAGTGGATGACGAAATTCGTCGAACCTAAAAGCATCTCGATGATCAGTATCGTCTCAACGGCAACAGAAGAGCCGGTGAACATCTGGCTTTCGAAGAAATATACGGATTCCGAATGGGAGGCAAGACCGCCGGTCGAAACAGCCGCCATCGAAAAGCACATGGCATCCATAGGCGAACATCCGGCAATCCTTAAAGCGATAGCCGAGACCAAGGCAATGGTGGAATAGATGATGAAAATCATTCTAGCCGATTTCTTTATGTTCGGAAGAAGCTGATCATTATGACCTTCCAAAGAATAAATCGTGAGTCCAGAATGAGATGAAACAATAGTAGTAAGAATAAGAACCAATCCGACGCCACCAACAAAATTTGCAAGTGAACGATGGAAGACAAGGATTCTAGGAAGCGTATTGGTATTCATGACCGAAAGTCCGGTAGTCGTCAATCCCGAAGTGATTTCGAAAATAGCCTGATGGAAATTGTATTTCTCATAGCCGATTTCCTCATTGCTTGGAGAAATCAGAAAAGGAATGGCAAAGATGAAAATCGCAAGAATCCAGACGATGAAAATGAGGGCGATGTCCTCCATTCCCTGAAGTTTCCCCGGTTTTTTCTTGAACAGGAAGAGGAAATAAAGACCAAGACCGATTAGGATCGCTATCATACCCGGAGTGAATACGGTCCACCAGTAACTGGCCTGAAGCTGATAGCTTGTGGCAATATAGGTCAAAGCAGTCCCGCTTGTAGCCTGGGCAATATCCTCCGTCTTGTAGAAGTGCTGACCAAGCTTAGGATTCACGAGGACGACCAAGGAAAGAAGGGAAAGGACTCCGATCATGACAAGAAAGAGACCGATATAGCCGACGATCAGCTTGATTCCGGTAACGGAATCATCGTATTTCGTGCTCAGTCTCTTCATGTTGAGCTCATATTCCGTGAGTTCGTCGATGGTCTTGACCGAAACCTGACTGTTCTGATTCAGATCATATCCGGAAATGATTCCGGACTTTCTTTTCTTGCTTTCCCTTCGGTTTCTCTTCGGTTTCCTAGCGGGCATAGAGCTGACTTTGGTCCCGTCTTTCTGTGATGAATCAGTCCTTGGCATTGTCTTCCCTTTCCTTCTTGATGAATTTGATCAGTTTCTTCTGGTCATCCGGCGAGGAAGCAATCACCAGATTGTCGCCGTTGCGGATGATGGTGTCACCGCGAGGGATGATGACCTTCGGATCGCGGAAAATGCAGGTGATGTTTCCGCATTTCGGAAGCTGAAGATCCATCAAGGATCTGTTGCAGCATTCGAAGTTCGGCAAGACCGTGATTTCGGTGATGACGATCTTATCGTTCTGGAGCGAGAAGGTCTTGGTGATATTCTCAATATCGGTTTCGCCTTCAATTCTCTGCGTCAGAAGATACGAAGCCGAAATCGCCGTGTCGATGCCAAGCTCCTCGAACACTTCGACGTTGTTCGGGTTGGTGACAGTGCAGATTGCCTTCTTGATGTTGAATTTGTCCTTGGCGATATGGCAGCAGACAAAATTGTCCGCATCCTTCTCCATCAGGGCAATGACCAGATCGAAGTCGTAGATATCGGCAATCTCGAAAGAGTAGAGTTTGGTCGGGTCGGTATCTAATACCTCGATACCATAATGGTCGGAAAGTTCCTTGGCGATTTCGGCATCATTGTTGATGACGACGATTTTGTTCCTCTTGTTCTTCAAAAAGGAGCGGATGACGAAGTCTGCTTCCTGGTTTCCACCGCAAATAAGAACTTTCATATCATTTCTCCTTGTCTATGGTAGAAGCCTTGTTATTGGCTTCCTCTTCCTGTTTTTTCCGGATATTGGTATACATACCGAAACTCAGTCGGCTCGGAGTGATGACTGTGATTCTCTTGTCCTTGAGAAGAAGAGCCTTCACATCATCATGAAGACGGACAATGATATAGTTGGCTTTGGTGAAGCGGGTAGCCCAGAAAGCAAGATAGATGTTGACATTGTCGTCGGAAGTGCAGATATCGATTTCGTTGGCTTCACTGATGTTTGCTTTCTCCAGTATCTGTTGGTTCATGGCATCTCCGAGGACCTTGAATCCGGAATAGTTGCTCTCGAGCTTCCGGAACGACTGCTCGTCCGAATCGATGATGGACGTGCTGATTCCCTGCTCAGACTTCAAAGAGGCGATGGCAGCCCCGAAACGGCTTGCCCCGATGATGACAGCCATTTTTCGTTCTTTGTTCATATAAAACCCTCATGTAAAACGACCTATATAATATAATGTTTTTTCTGCCGAAAGTTAAGAGCGGTGAAAAAGATAAGGAAAAAGGATGAAAAGAAGTTTTCATCTAATCCGATATTCGTTTTGAAAGAAAAAACAAACCTTTTTTGTATAATACCCTTATGAAAAAATCGGTAAGCCCCTGGACAAAGATACCCTGTTCCGGATGAAAAACATCCTCTCCGCTTTCCTGACCGTCCTTTTTGGGCTTTATCATCTTTTGCTGGGGATGCTGAATAAGACCAGGTTCAACCAAGCCATATCCGCTTTCTATTTCACACTTGCCTTTTTGAGAATCCTGATCCTATTTTCCATAGACACTACAAAAAGACAAAAAACAGCCGAACGGCTTGAACTTCTTCTCCTTCTCTTTCTTGATCTGACACTTGTCATACCGGTTATCCTCATGCTTTCAGGAGAACGGGAAGTCTCCATCGGAACCGTTCCGGCAATTGCCAATGCAGCCTATACGACATTCAAGATAACGACAGCACTGACTTCCTTCTTCGGAAAAAAGGAACCGGAATCCTTGATCTCGAAACATGTAAAAATACATGACAGTCTTCTTTCGCTTCTTGTCCTTCAGAATACGCTGATTCTGACCTTCCAGAAAGAAAATGTGACCGATATGAAAATCCTGTCCTGTGTCTCAAACGCTGTGATACTGTTGTTTATGTTTTTAGATTGCATCAGGCTTATCTGTCAGTGGAGAAGAAAATCCGAACAAGAATCCAAGAAGAAAAGAGGAAGCTAGGCTTCCTCTCTGTTTTATTTCTGCCAGCTCAGGTTGCTTCCTCCTTTAGGAAGAATATAGCTGGGATCTTTCTTATCTACCTGTTTGATTACGCAGGAATCTTTCAGATCACCGGAAACGACCTCGATGTTGTTTTCCTTTTCGAGTCTGATCTTCAGTTTGAAGATCTTGTCTCCCTTGACGGTATTGATTTTCTTTCCGTTGTTATAGAAAGTCACCTCATTCTGATTGGAATAGACCTTGATGGTTGCGTATTTGTCTGTCCTGTTTATATACCTCTTCGAGCAGACATGGACAAACGGCTCCTTGCTCCAGTAGGCCTTGTAGATATAGAAGGCATCCTTCTTGATCTTTCTGTCGAACGTGACAAGACCTTTATGGTTGATACCTTTCTCACCGCCCTGGTTTCTTCCGTCGCTACCGAAATCGAACATGTTCCAGACATGGGTAGCCCAGATATAGTCGCGTTTTTCGAAATCCTTGAGCATCTTTTCATGATATTTTGTCTGGTATTCCTCGGTATTGTCGAATCTTCTCGGGTGGCTGTTATGCAGATTCGGCATACCTTCCGCGCCATATTCGCTAAGGCCGATCGGAGAGTTAGGATAGAACAAGTGCCAGGCATCGAGAACCCAGCAGGTTACCGGAGTGAAAGGAGCATACCAACCCCAATAAAGATTGTAACTGCAAAGATCGGTGATATGGGCAATGCGGTTGAAGATGGTCATCATGGAGAAACAGGCAATCGTAGTCTTTCTTGTCGGATCCTCCTTGTGGGCAAAGTCGTTCAGCTTATGATGGACATCACGGCAGTCCTTTCCGAACGACTTCCGGAACATGGTGATTTCATTGGAAATACCCCAGCAGATGATGCTCGGATGGTTGTAGTTCTGGTGGATCAGTTCCCCAAGCTGCGATTTTGCATTTTCATAGCCCTTGACGAAATGCTTCGAGATGTATGGAATCTCTGCCCATACGATAAGACCATACTTGTCGCAGAGGTCATAGAAATATTGGTCGTGCTGATAATGGGAAAGTCTGATTGTCGTGGCTCCGATTTCCCGGATGAGATCCATATCTTCGTCCATCTCCTTTTTCGTGATGGCATTTCCGATGGAAGGTCTGTCCTGATGGCGGGCAACACCGCGGAGCGGATACTTCTTTCCGTTGAGGAAGAATCCCTTCTTCGGGTCGATGAAGAAACTCCTGAAACCGATTTTCTCGAAGACTTCGTCCAGTACCGAAGAAGTTTCCTTATCGACAAGAAGAGCACGGACCGTATAAAGATAAGGATCCTTAAGACCGTTCCAAAGATGAGGGTTCTCCAAAACCGCTTCTTCGCCCGGACGGAAGGAAAGGACTTCGTTTCCCTTGTCGTCAAGGAGGAAGAGCTTGATGATATCATCGGAGTTAGCTTTGACATCCACTTTGAGAATCCCTTTGTTCCCCTCTACCCTTGGAGTGCATTTAAGACTCGGACTACTATACTCGTGGCTTACGAAATGACGGGTGTTGAGTGTGACAAGATAGACATCGCGGTAAAGACCGCCGTAGAAAGTGAAATCGGCGGCATCCGGATAGATGGTATCATAGGCTCTGTTGTCGACAAGTACCTCGAGAAGGTTTTCGTCCTTCAGCTTCGAAGGCATGATTTCGGCAAAGAATCTGGAATAGCCCCCCTCATGATGAAGGATTTTCTCGCCGTTGAGAAAGACGTCGCAAACCGAATTGGCGCCTTCGAAGACAAGAAGAAGCATCTCATCATATGCCAAAGCCGGTTTCAGGAAAGTGCGGCTGTATTTTGCCTGCGTCCTCTTGTAGTCGTTTCCGCCGTCTTGACCGTCCTTTCCGTTCCAGGAATGGGGAATATCGACCTTTATGGATTTCCCGTCATTGTCGATTGAAAAATCCCAACCATCGTTCAAAAGTATTTTTTTCCTCATACAGGGGTATCCTTTCAAAAAAAGCATTTACATTTTAATGGGATGAGAAAGCGCTTTTAAATAGCAATTACTACTATACCTTTATTGCAAAACAAATTTAACGAAAAAGAATGGGAGGTCAGAAGACCTCCCACGATAAACAGGAAAATACGAATCAGACACCGGAATAGGCAGAGAAACCACCATCGATCGGAAGGACAACACCGGTGATGAAACCGGCAGCCTTGCTGTCCGTAAGAAGAAGGACGGAGCCGAGAAGCTCTTCCGGCTTTCCGAATCTTCCCATCGGAGTATTGTTGAGGATCTTTCCGGTTCTTGCAGTTGGAGTTCCGTCCGGATTGAAGAGAAGAGCTGCATTCTGGGCCGTGGAGAAGAAGCCAGGGGCGATGGCATTGACACGGATGTTCTCTTTGGCGAAATAGGTGGCTAACCACTTGGTGAAGTTGCTTACACCTGCCTTGGCAGCAGAGTAGGCCGGAATCTTGGTCAAAGGAGTGAAGGCATTCATGCTGGAGATATTGAGAATAGAGCAGCCCTCTCTTCCGATCATGTCGCCGGCAAAAACCTGCGTTGTGATCAAAGTGGCAAGAATGTTGAGATTGAAGACGAACTGGAATCCCTCTTCCTTAAGATCGAAGAAGGTGATTGTATCCTCACAATCCTTCGGGGCATAGAATTCCTGGGTTGTGCTGGCCTTGGGAGAATTTCCTCCGGCTCCATTGATGAGAATATCGCACTTTCCAAGATCCTTGATGATGGCATCGTGGGCCTTGATGATGCTGGCTTTGTCAAGGCAGTTGACCTCATAGGCCTTGGCAGTATAACCGGCCTTGGTGATTTCCTCGGCAACTTTCTGTGCCTGGGTCAGATGAAGGTCAAGGATGGCAACCTTGGCTCCGCAGCAGCTTAAGGCTTTGGCCATCAAAGAGCAGAGCACTCCGCCTGCACCCGTGATGACGCAAACTTTACCGTTAAGATCGGTAACAAATGGAAGATCTTCCTTTTTCATAATCATTAACCTCTTGAATCATTTACTTTCTGTTTTTTTCGGCAGCTTCGAAAAGACCGTTGATGTAAGCACAGCCCAAGGCTCTATCGTAAAGACCATAGCCAGGCTTGTCGCTTTCACCGAAGATGTTTCTTCCGTGATCAGGTCTCACATAACCATCGAAACCGTTGTTGACAAGGTTCTCGACGATCTTATACATATCCAAAGAGCCGGAACCGGAATAATGGCCGACTTCGACAAAAGAATCCTTGTCGTCTGTATAAAGGACATTTCTCAGATGGGCGAAATAGATTCTGCCTTCTTTGGCATACTTCATCGCCATATGGGGAACATCGTTCTTCTTGCTGGCTCCGAACGAACCGGTGCATAAGGTAAGACCATTATGCTTGTTGGGCACAGCCTCAAACATCTTGTCGAGATCCTTTTCGTTGGAGACGATTCTCGGCAGGGAGAAGATATCCCACGGCGGATCATCCGGGTGGATGGCCATGTTGATGTCATACTGATCAAGGACATCCTGGATGGCTTTGAGGAAGTAGACAAGATTGTTGAAGTACTCTTCGTGGGAGATACCCTGATAGATTTTCAGAAGACTCTGAAGTTCATCCGGTGAATAGGATTCATCCCATCCCGGAAGATGAAGATTGTGGGGATCGACCTTGGCAAAATCGTCGGCAGAGTAGCTCAGAGACTCGGAATAGTCCTTGTTCTTGTGATGCATGTTTGTTCTAAGCCAATCAAAGACGGGCATGAAATTGTAGCAGACACACTTGACTCCGACCTCACCGCAGAGGGCAAGGTTCTTTCTGAAGGCATCGATGTGTTCATCGCGTTTCGGACTGGCCATCTTGATGTCTTCACTGACCGGGATGGATTCAATGACCTCCATCTTAAGTCCGTGCTTTTCGCTTGCTTCTTTCAAAGCAAGAAGACTTTCCTTGTCCCAGACCTCTCCAGGCTTCTTGTCATAAACGGAAGTGACAACAGAATACATGTTCGGTATCTGTCTGATGTAGGTAAGGGGAATGGAATCTGTCAGACCATACCATCTAAAAGAAAGTTTCATAAAATCTTTTCTCCTATGGACAGGAATATTGTAAATGAATGGAATTACAATAGCAATTGCAATTTTATTGCTAAATGTTTGCATTTATTTTGCCGTTTTAGTAGAATAGAAGCATGTTCAAGTTCGAATACAAAGAATTGGATTTCGCCCACAAACTCGACAATGCCACATCGCCGGAAGACCAGTACACCAAGCACATGCATGCTTTCGTGGAGATCCTTTTCTTTGTGTCCGGACAGGTCACTTACAATGTCGAAGGGGAAAAAAGAGTTCTCAAACCCGGAGACTGCGTCCTGATACAACCTGGCAAACTCCACTTTGCCCAGGTCAACCACGATATTCTCTATGAAAGATACGTTCTGAAGTTCCCGGAGAAATTCATCCCCAAGCACATGAAAAGCTTCTTTTTGCATTCCACGCCGTTTTTCCGCATAAGCCAGGACGGAACGAACCTTTTCAAATCCCTAGATATCTATTATCAGATGGTGAATGACGAAGACATGGAAATCATCTGTTTCTCCAAACTCATGGAACTGTTCGTCCTTCTGAAGAACTCCCATGAAAAAGAACAGAGCTATGACCGCTCATCCGTGGTCACGGAAATCACCGAATACATCCAGAACCATCTCTGCGAGAATCTCTCTCTTTCCAAGATCAGCAAAGACCTATCCTATTCCGAATCCTATATTTCCTCTTATTTCAAGAAGGAAATGCATACCCCTATCATGAAATACATCCGCACCAAGAAAATCATCTATGCCCATTCTCTCGTTTCCGAAGGTGCCAAACCCTATGAAGTCTGCGAAAAACTCAACTTCAATGACTATTCCACCTTCTACCGCCAATATCTGAAAGTCGTCGGAGTCGCTCCCTCAAGCCACCCCAAGAAAAAATGACCTGGAACATCTTCAAAAAAGGTGCTTCAGGTCTTTTTCTATGGAAAAGACCGCTTCTTTTAAAGCGGTCTCTGGTTCAGATGGATTGAGTGAGGGAGTCGCTGACCCTCTCGAGAAGGGATTTTTCCTTTTCCTTTGCAGGAAGAGCGCGGTTCTGGTCGTTGACAAGCTTGCTCAGCCTCTTTTCCTCGGCACTGGCCTTGGGAAGATTGACAGGATCGGGCGGATTGATGACGAAGGTGGCAAAGCAGTACTGGATATTGTTGTCCTTGATCATCTGATAGACCTCTCTCTGGAGATCCCTCTTGACCTGGAAACGGTTCTCGGCATCGCAGAAGGCGATGAATTTCAGGGTGACTCCGGCATCGCTGAAGCCATCGACCCCGATGTATTTCGGGCCGTCGTTGATCATCGGCATCGCCTTTCTGATCTTCGGGAGTTCCTTGGCGATGATGCCCTCGACTCTTTCGAGGTCCTCGTTGTAGGAAACATCGAACGTCACGGCCACGCAGTAAGGAGCCCTGGAAAGATTCACGCAGGTATTGATGGAAGAGTTGGTGATGGATTTCTCGTTTCCGATTCCGTCGTTGATCTTCACGCTTCTCAGACCGATTTCCGTGATCTTGCCCTGGAAACCGTCGATGATGCAGATATCCCCGACATTGAAGTAGTCATCGAAGACGATGAACAGACCGCTGACGATATCCTGGATCAGGGACTGGCATCCAAGACCGAGGATCAGAGTCAGAACGCCAAGACCGGCAATGATGCTGGCAACATCTACGCCCCAAAGAGCCAGAACGATGACGCATCCGAAGATGACGAAGATGTATTTCATGAGCGAACGGATGAGAGATCCGATGGTTTGACTCTTCTTTGTCTTGCCGGTAAAGGCGAGAATCGCGGATTTTATGATGTAGTTGACCAGAAGCTCGAGAAGAACGATGACAGCGGTCATGATAATCTGGAAGCCATAAGCCTGGAAAAGATAGGAATAGGCATTCGTCGCCCGGATGGTGACTACCTGGGCTCCGCTTGCATCCAGGACCTTCTTATAGAAATATTCCTTGTTCGGATTGATGCCAAGAGGAACAGAGAAGGCATAGATGTTGAAGGCTATGATGGCTAACAGGAGGAAGAACAGGGCGATGATCAGCTTGGTTTTGGACTTCTTGGATTTTTTCTCCCAGTCCAACCTCGCCTGCTCCTGCTTCTTTTTCAGGTTCTCCGACTGTTCCCGGAGCTGGTTTTCGAATTCCTTTTCTGCTTTCGTCTTCCGAATCGGCTTTTCTTCGTTGTCTGACATGGCTAACCTCCTATATTTTTGCTTTCTTGATGTTGTCGACGACCGACTTGTCGAACACAAACCCCTCTTCGTAGTCATTGGTGAAGAAGCTGAAGTCCAATAGATCTGCCGTCATATCGGAATGATTGGTGTAGAAAATCCTGATTCGATGGCGATAGTTCTTCTTGAGTCCTTCGAAGGAGGGACAGCCATCGCTTCCGCTTCGGTATTCCTGGTTCTTGGAGACGTCGATGGATTTGAGAAGAATGCTTGTATCCTCATAGAAATTGAAGTAGATATCGAATTTCTTGTTCTGGCTGATCGTAAAGTCATAGCCCACAGAATCTTCCTTGACATAAAACCGATAGGAAGAATCAATCTGCGGTTTCGTGGAGAAGAACGTATTTGTGAAAAGTCCGCCGGTAGTAAGTGCGGCCGCAGAGACAAGGGTGATCGTCGTTACCGCCTTTTTCTTGTGGCTGGCAGAATAGTCGGTCCCGTGGATGTTGTCTGCCGCAAGCTCGTCGCTCAGCTTTGTGTTGTCCACATCCAGCGAAGCAATCGGTGTATTGTTGAATTCGATCATGATGGCTTTCCTCCGCCTTTATGGTACAGGGAAAAGAAATAAGAACACATATCTTCCGGAGATTCCTTCCGTTCCTCGACGGTGTAATACTTCAGAAGCTCTATAAGTCCGGATGTATATTGGGAGACGGAGATATTTTCGGGAACCCCGTTTGAAGAAAGCATTCCGGACTGGACCATGCAGGAAACCAGCCTGCTCAGTTCCTTTTCCAGGTTGAGTATGAAACGATGGCTTGCGCTGGAAAGGAAGATGGCTCCGATCAGGTTACGTTCTTCGCGGAAATGATAGAAGATGTGCCTTAGAAGCATCTGATAATCGAAAATGCTTCCCGAAGAGAAATCATGACTTTCCTCCTGTTTAAGACCAGTGGAAAACACATGAAGGAAAATCTCCTCTGTCAGTTTATCCAAAACGTCGTCCTTGCTTTTGTAATGGGAATAGAAGGTAGAACGGGAGACATGGCTTTCCTTGATGATGTCGGAAACATGGATGGAGTCGAAGCTCTCTTTTTTCATCAGTTCAGCCAAAGCAAGATGGATTCTTTCGATGGAACGGTCTTCTTTCGTTTGTTTCATAACTAAAATAGTTTACTCAAAAACCATACGGAAAGAAAGACAAAAATTTCGGCAAAAGAAAATACCGGATTTCTCCGGTATCTTACTATTCCTGGATGGCATTGCCTGTGTAAAGCTGATAGTACTTGCCTTTCTGGGCCAGAAGCGAATCGTGATCGCCTCTTTCGATGATATGACCATGATCAAGAACCATGATGACATCGCTGTTCTTGATGGTCGAAAGACGATGGGCGATGACAAAAACGGTTCTTCCTTCCATGATGGCATCCATGGCCTTGGTAACCAAAGCTTCCGTTCTGGAGTCGATGGAAGAAGTCGCTTCATCAAGAATCAGGACCGGAGGATTGGCAATAGCTGCACGGGCGATAGCAAGAAGCTGTCTCTGTCCCTGACTTAAGGAGGCACCGCCGTTTTTCAAAACAGTATTGTATCCATCCGGAAGCTGCTGGATGAAGGTATCCGCATTGGCAAGCTTGGAAGCCTGGATGACTTCCTCATCCGTAGCATCCAGTCTTCCATAACGGATGTTTTCCATGACTGTACCCGTAAAGAGCTTGGTATCCTGGAAGACCATGCCTAAGGATCTTCTCAAGTCTTCCTTCTTGATTTTGTTGATGTTGATATCATCATAACGGATTTTTCCGTCGGCAATATCGTAGAAGCGGTTGAGAAGGTTTGTAATCGTCGTCTTACCTGCACCGGTAGGACCGACGAAGGCAATCTTCTGTCCCGGCTTTGCATAAAGCGTAATATCATGGAGGACGATTTTATCCTTGACGTATCCGAAATCGACATGATTGACATCGATTTTCCCCTTGAGCCAAGTATAGGTTGTCGGTGTACCATCCTTGTGAGGATGTTTCCAAGCCCACATTCCAGTCCTTTCCTTGCTTTCGACAGGATTTCCCTGACCGTCGTCTTTGGCATTGACCAGTTCGACATAGCCGTCGTCGACTTCCGCAGGCTCATCGATGAGGGCGAAGATTCGACTGGCACCGGCAAGTGCCATCGTGATGGTGTTCAGCTGCTGAGCCATCTGTCCAATCGGATTGACGAAGGATTTCGAGAAAAGAAGGAACGAGACGATGATACCGAGGTTGAGAAGGGTGCCGTTATTGCTGACGGAACCGAAATTGTGACCTCCGGAGAGCATATCGGCAAAAGAATAACCTGTAACGGAATTCATGACGAAGATTCCACCGAACAAGGCCAAAACGGCATATTGAAGATTTCCGAGTTGGTTGACGGCAGGCATCAAGGTGTTGGCATAACGGTTTGCCTTGACCGATTGTTCATATAAGGCATCGTTGTGCTTTCTGAAATGCTCGATGTTTCTTTCCTCGTAATTGAAGACCTTGACGACCTTCTGACCGGAAATCATCTCTTCGATATATCCGTTGGTCTTACCGAGTTCGATCTGCTGCTGGACGAAATACTTTCCGCTGTGTCCGGCAAAGAACTTCGTCATCAAAAACATGATGGCACCGAAGAAAAGGACGACGAGGGTGAGATAGAAATCCGTAAACAGCATCATCACAAGACAAGCAACCATCGTGACAAAACTTGAAACAATCATCGGAATACTGCGGGCGAGCATTTCACGGAGCGTGTCTACATCGTTGGTATAGACGGACATGATGTCTCCGTGCGTGTGCTTGTCGAAGAAACTCACAGGAAGATCCTGCATGTGGCTGAATAGATGGTCACGGATTTTCTTCTGTATTCCCTGAGAGATAAAGGCCATCACGAAGTTATAGAAGAAGGAAGCGATGATACCGATCAGGAAGATGCAAACCATGAGAATGATGACACCGGTGAAGGAAAGACCGAGGTAGCGGATATCCTGCATCATATAGTCAAAGCTTGGCTTTAAAGATTGGGAAAGAGAAGGGTTGATGAAACCGTCGATCAGGACCGTACCGACAAAATAGGACGAAGCGACAGTGGCAAAAGAAGAAAGGAGAAGACTGATAATGACGATAAAGAAGTGGAAAGGATAATATTTCAGGACCAAAGAGATAAGTCTCTTCATGGCTGGCTTATTGTTCTTCTTATCGATTTTCTTATTCATTGACATCGAAATCACCTCCTCCTAACTGAGACTCATACAGTTCCTTATAGACGTCGCAGTTCTGCATGAGAGAATCATTATTACCTGTAGCGATAAGTTTTCCGCCATTGTCCATGACAAGAATCAAATCGCAGTCGCGTATGGAAAGGACTCTTTGGGCAATGATGAATTTTGTGACATCCGGTCTAGTCTTGCTAAGCCCCTCGCGGATGAGAGAGTCGGTGTGAGTATCACAGGCGCTTGTAGAATCATCGAGAATCAGAACTCTGGGATTTTTAAGCAAGGCTCTGGCGATGCAAAGTCTCTGTTTCTGTCCACCGCTGACATTGCTTCCACCTTCCACAAGCATCGTATCAAGACCCTGAGGGAAGGAATGCAGGAACTCGCTTGCCTGACTTAAGTCGCAGGCCTTCCAGATTTCTTCGTCCGTTGCCTTTTCGTTACCCCATTTCAGGTTTTCACGGATAGTTCCGGTAAAAAGAACGTTCTTCTGAAGCACGACACTTACGGAATCTCTCAGGACTTTCAAATCGTAGTCCTTGACGTTTACATCACCGACTTTCACAACACCTTCGGTTGCATCATATAAACGTGCAATCAAAGAAACCAAAGTCGTTTTCGAACTGCCGGTAGGTCCGATGATTCCAATCGTCTGACCTTGCTTAAAGTGAAGATTGATATGCCTCAAGACATATTTGTCTTTGACATAGGCAAAAGAAACATCATCGAAATCTACATCTCCGTTTTTAACTTCCATTACTGGATTGCCTGGCGAAGCAATATCCGGCTTTTCTACAATAATTTCGACAATACGTTCAGCAGAATTTCTGGCAATGGTAATCATGACATAAACCATGGAAAGCATCATAAGAGAAGAAAGAATCATCATGACATAAGTGAAAAGAGAGGATAGCTTTTCGACATTCAGTTCTGCTGAATTCGTCTTTGTGATCAGGAAAGAACCCAAAACTGAAAGAAGGAGCATGGAAGCGAAAATGGCAGTGTTCATCATCGGATTGTTGAAAGAAAGAAGGAATTCAGCATGAATATAGTTCTTGTAGATGTCGTTTGAAACCTGAGTGAATTGTTTCACATGGAAATCCTTTCTACCAAAAGATTTCACGACACGGATTCCATCGACGTCCTCTTCCACGGATTCATTGAGTCCATCATAAGTATCGAAGATCTTGACGAAAATCGGATGGGCTTTCGAAGCGATGAAAAGAAGGACAAAAAGAAGGAATGGGATGATGATAAGGAAAATCCAGGCAAGTTTCGGTGCAAAGACGAAACACATGATCAAGGCAAAAACCATCATGAACGGAGCGCGGATGACAGTTCGAATGATCATCATGAAAGAGAACTGTACATTTGTGACGTCGGTTGTGGTTCTTGTCACAATGGAAGCAGGAGAAAATTTGTCGATGTTCTTGAAGGAATAGTCCTGGATCTTCGAGAACATAGCATCACGCAGATTTTTTCCGAAACCGCAGGCAGCACTCGAAGCCCAATAACCGGCTAGAATACCCATCACGGCAGCAACGACAGCCATTATGATGATTACGCTAGACCAAAGAATAATACCAGGGAAGTCCGGATTGCCATTGTTGTTCACCCCCTGGATGCATTCCAGCAAAAACGAAATCAAAGCGGCGATGGCAATTTCAAGACCGACTTCCAAAAAGACAAAAACCCATGTCAATGCGATGTCCTTTTTATAACCCTCGATATGTTTTGCAAGTTCACTTAAGGTGTTTTTCCGATTCGACCATTTTTCTTTCATCTGTTTTCTCCTTCTTGTATAAGTTTATCGATATTCGCCGAAAATCGATAAAGTAGAACGGCGAATTCATTTTTCTCGTCTTCAGTAAAATCCCTTTCCAGAAGTCTCGTGATTTTCATAAAGCAGCAATCGAAGTCATCCAAAGCGTTTTTTCCATGTTCCGTAAGCCTTATTTCCTTGCTTCTTTTGTCTTTTGCATCTGCAAATTCGACAAGATTTTTGTCAACAAGCTGATGAAGCGTTTGGGAAATTGTGGCTTTGGAGAGATGGAATTCGTTTGCAATATCAAGACTCCGTATCGGTTTGTCTTTGTGCTTGTCTATGTAGGAAAGCGTAAGACCTTCGCACCTGTGAATCTTGACTTTTAGATGGTTCTGTAGATAGTTGTCGATGAACACCCCTTCTTTTTGCTTTGTTTCCCGGAGCATCTGTCCTAAGGGAAGTTTGTTAAATGTTTCAAAATCCATGAGTCACCTTTTTTGAGCGATAATTAGTATACGAACTAATGCATGATCATTCAACAAACTTTTGTAGAAAACGCTTCCCTTAGCTATAATAGAATTATGAAACAGACACAACAACAACCAGAAGAAAAGAAAATAAACCAAAGCAAAAGCAGGGCATTGTCCAAGAAGATCGTCGCTTTCTTCTTTGTTTTAGCCCTGCTTCTATTTGCCATCGCTTATTTGGTCTACCGCTTCCGCTGATTATTTGAAATCATCATCCTTTTTGTGGTTCAGCCGATGAATCTGGATGGACATATAAATAAGGATGAAAAGAGCTAGAAGAGAGTACAATACAATGAAAATGATATCGTTTGTAGTGAATGTCTCTCCTTTTTCCTTGTCAAGAACCGGTCTAAGAACGGAAAGCACCAAAAGGAAGATAGCCATCGCCTCTAATACGATGAAAACAATGACCATGGAATTGAATTTCTTCTTTCTCTTTTTGATGACATCGTCTTTGCTGTCAGGCCTGAAGTCTTCAAACATCGCTTCCTTGGATGAGGAACGATTCCTTTTTTCGAAAACATTGTTCATTTTCTTTAAAAGGGGAGAATATTCAATATGACACCCTTTTTCTTTAAAAGGAACAAGAATCGTTTCGAAAAAGAAAGAGCAATCATCTAAGGTGTAGTCATCGACTTTGTAAGAATAGGAAATCGAATTGTCTCCTTTCTTGATTTCCAAAGTCAACATACGGGTTATACTTGTAGTTGTTTCTTCGACATGGACATAGCAATCTTTATTAAATTTGATAGATTTCTTTCCAAAAATACCAAATTCTTGTATCCCGTTATCGTCGATTATGGTTTTTTTCAATATGGTATGAATCGTATCCAGTAGAAAGAAAATCCCAAAAAGAATAAGAACAATTCCAATGATGATCTGTGCACTTTTTGAATTCGAGAATTCTTTTGCCAGTAAAGTGAACACGGAGCCAATCAAGCACAAAATTCCGGCAAGAGAAAAAAGAATAGCAGATAACTTAATGGATTTATGCTCTTTAAATGGATGAACTATATATTTCATACCCTCATTATATCAAAATGGAATATAATTTGAGCATATGGAAATCAAATTCGAATTATCCAATCGCAAAGTTACCATCTATTATCCTGAAACCCATCAAAAATGCATTTATGTGTATACTCATCAGGAAAAACATGTCTATCCATTTAAAACATCGAATGTTGTTTTTGTTTACATCGAAAACAACGACTACGAAAGTGACTTCACGCCTTATCCCCATCATGCTGTTTTCAAAGGAGGCCGGGATTTCAGTGGTAAAGCGGATGAATATCTGAACCTTCTTTTGCGGATTGTGCACAAAGCCGAATCTGATTCTGGATATCCGGTAGAAAGAAGGATTCTGGCCGGATATTCTCTTGGTGGACTGTTTTCGCTCTATGCGACAAGCAAGACCGATATATTTTCCGAAATATGCTGTGCGTCAGCGTCGTTTTGGTATCCGGATTTCACGGATTATGTTAAAAAACACGACTTCTTCTTTTGCCGAGGCTATTTTTCCATAGGAGAAAAAGAAAGCAAAACCAAGAATCCCTATTTAGCCAAAGCTTATCAGCAAATGATGACGGTCAAAAAGATTCTGGAAGAAAGAAATCACGAAATTTATTTTGACCTCAACGAAGGCGGACACTTTACAGATTCCGTAAAACGGGTAGATAAAGGAATCTGGAGACTCTTAAATAACACATGTATGCACTTTGATGATGAAAATGAAAAAAGGATAACTAAAATAAAGTCTGAAAAATGAGGTTATAAAGATGAGAAAACCGGTGACAAAAGTAGATTTAACAGGAAATAATGTCATGAAGAACATGATTCTGTTTGCTCTTCCTTTGATGTTATCTAGTTGGTTGCAGCTTTCTTTTAATTTGGCTGATTATATCATCTGCGGATTCTTCGTATCCGATCTTGCTGTTGGCGCAATTGGTGCTACAGGTGCCATTTGTTCCTTGATTGTCGATCTTTTTATCGGATTGTCTGTCGGTGTCAATGTTGTTGTTTCAAACGCCTTCGGTGCTAAAGATAAAGTAAAGGCTGAACGTACCATCGGCTGTGCGACCCTGATAGCATTGGTTTCCGGTCTTGTTCTCGCTTTGATTGGGGCAACCTGCTCCCGCTTCTTTTTGGAAGCTATGGGAACAAGTTTGAACATGATTGATATGTCTACAGACTACATGACTGTCTACTTCATCGGTGTTCCCTTTCTCCTCCTTTATAATTTCTCAGCCGCCTCTCTTAGAGGCATGGGAAACTCCTTCAAACCTTTTTTATATCTTACAATCGGTGGAGTCATCAATGTCATAATGAATATCATTCTGGTTCTTCCACCCTTCAATCTCGGCGTTACAGGACTCGCCATAGCGACAGTATCTTCTGAAGTAGTCAGCTCTATTCTATGCTATGTCACCTTGATACGCGGAAAAGAATTTGCATGTTTTCAATTCAAAAATCTTCACTTCTACAAATCGGAAACCTTAAATATTCTTCGCATCGGAATTCCGGCAGGAATCCAGTCGATGATGTTTGACGTCGCAAACGTTCTGATACAATCCCATATCAACTCTTTTGGAGATAGCACTGTGACTGGGGATTCAAGTGCCCAAAGACTTATTTCCTTTGTCTATACTGGCGCAGATGCCTTTGCTCAGGCTGGCGTGGCTTTTGTTGCCGGAAATATCGGTGCCAAAAACAAAGAAGGCGTTCTCAAGTCTATGAAGTGGTGCATTATCTATTGCGTTCTTTCCGATATTGTTCTTTCTGCAATTGAAATTCTTTTAAGAAAACCACTGCTTGGCCTCATTATCCATCCTGGAGCAGATATGGAGTATTACAACAAGGCAATGGAAATTGCCCAACTTTGCATGTTCATCAACTTGGGGACACATGTTCTAATGGCATTGGTAGATTGTTTAGCATGTTTAGAAAGAGGATTGGGCGAGTCTAATTTACCTGCTTTTGTCTCATTGGTAGGAATCTGTATCGTGAGAATTGTCTATGTCTATACTTTCTTCATGCTTCCGGAACTTCACCAAATGCAGTATCTTTATGCCGCTTATCCGATCAGCTGGCTTCTTACTGCCATAAGCCATGGCATTTGTCTACACTATGTTAAGAAAAAGAAACTGGCACAACTCTAAGATTGGATTTCTGCTAATGCATAAGCCGTTGTTTTCCTTTTTGTATCATCACTATTTTGGTATAATCTTAAAGAAAGAAATATAGAAAAATGGACATCAAAAACAAGCTAAACAGTAAGCAGTATCAGGCAGCCTCCTCCCAAAGTGATTATCTTAGAATCATAGCTGGAGCTGGAACAGGGAAAACAAGAACCTTATCCTATAGGATCGCCTATCTTCTTGACCAGGGCATGCTTCCTCAGAGAATGGTAGCTATCACTTTTACCAACAAGGCAGCAAAGGAAATGCTGGACCGAGTCACGAATATTCTACAGAACGAAAGCGACAGAACATTTTCTGCCATGCCTTTGATTTCTACCTTCCATGGATTCTGCTACCGTTTCCTCAAAAAGGAAATTTTCCATATTCAGGGATTCAATAACCAGTTCAACATCGTTGATACGCAGGATCAGAATTCTATCTATAAACTTATCTTCAAAAATATGGTTAAAGGTTCCAGCAAAGAATTTGTTCAGAGCATCGTCTCAAAGGTATCCAGTTTGAAAAGCGATGGCATTTATCCGGAACAAGTGCCTGAGAAAGCAGTCTCTGCAGGGAATATTTATACCTATGAAGAACTTATTTTTGTGTATAAGGAATATCAGAAGAACCTGAGACTTCAAAACCTTCTCGATTTCGACGACCTTCTCATGGACACTATGTTCATCATGAAGAATTTTCCGGATGTGCGTTTGGCCTGGCAGAACAAATATGATATTTTCCTTGTGGATGAATTCCAGGATACCAACACCGTTCAATACAATCTTGTGAAGCTTTTCATGAGGAAAGACAGTTTGAATCCGACAAAACTTACCGTCGTCGGGGATCCAGATCAAACCATCTATACTTGGCGAGGCGCCAAGAACGATATCATCAAGGATAGACTTCAGCGGGATTTCCATAATCTCGAAACTGTTGTTTTGGACGACAATTACCGATCCACACAACAGATTCTTGATGTGGCAAATAACCTTATCCGCCACAATACAGACAGAATGGCAAAAGATCTTCATGCTGCTAGCGGTGAAAAAGGGGAAGACGTTATCTATACGAACTATGCAAGCGGAGACAATGAAGCCTATGCTATTGCTTCAAAAATCCACAACATGATTCTCAAAAACGAATGCAATCTGAAAGATATCGCGATTATTTATCGAGCAAACTATCTTTCCAATGCTTTGGAAAAACAATTAGCTGCTTTCAAAATCCCATATCAGATTTATGGTGGATTGAAATTCTACGAAAGAGCGGAAATCAAAGATGCTCTTTCTTACCTAAGAGCTATTATTAATCCCGATGACATCTCCTTCTTACGTATCCTGAATGCTCCGACGAAAGGAATCGGTGACAAAACAATCGAAAAAGCTAGGCTGTTGAGACAAGAAATAGGGGAAGAGACAAAACTTTTCGATGTCTTCAAATCCCATGCCGATGAGTTACACCTGACGGCAAGGAGCAAAATGGCTCTTCAAAGATTTTATTTTGCCTATCAGACCATGGAAGATGTGTATCGCTCTGATTGTGACAATGCCACTCTCCTTTCTGCCATCAAGTCTTATTTTATCAACACGGGATTTTCTGATTATGTTGCCGAAGAAGACAAAAAGAGTCAGGAAAAACTCACTTTCACGGCATCCTCGTCAACCTCCAAAGTCGATAACGTCAATGAATTCATCCGTTCCTTGACCGAAGCTTTGGATTCTCCGATTCTCGATGAGCAAGGGAATGCCAAAGATTCTACGTTGGAAGACTTCCTTATTTCTGTTGCCCTTCAGTCAGATCAAGATACAATGCAGGATGGAAGACAGATTTCTCTTATGACCGGACATGTATCCAAAGGCCTGGAATTCCCCGTTGTTTTCGTAACGGGAATGAATCAGGCTATCTTCCCATCCTATCACGCCATGATGGGTGATAGCAAAGCATCTATTGAAGAAGAAAGAAGACTGTTTTATGTTGCATGTACTCGTGCCCAAAAACGTTTGCTTGTCTCTTCTTTCTGTGGACACAACTTCAGAACGGGAAGTGAATACATGCCATCTATGTTTATTGAGGAACTTGGAATACACAATAAAAAGAAAGACGAATCTGCTCCAGTTAACAACTACTATTCTGCAATTGGAAGTCATAGACCTACTGCCGGCAATGGATCGACATTCAAAGGAGCAGGATTAGGGCAAATACAACAATTTTCTTCCTCTTCAGCAAACAAGCCTTCTTCATCGGAACATTATGAAGTGGGTGACAAGGTTATCCATATTACATTTGGAAAAGGAGTCGTCGAGAGTGTGGATGGTCAGAAAATCAAAGTTCGATTCGATGAACAGTTTGGAGTGAAGACACTGATGATCGGATTCAAGGCCTATCGCAAAATCAAGGAGGATGAGGAATAATGGAACCAGTAGACAAAGAAAAAGAACGCGTCAAGGAACTTACCAATCTTCTTAACAAATACAACTATGAATATTATGTAAACAATGTTTCTTTGGTATCTGATAGTGAATTCGATTCCCTCATGGAAGAACTTCAGATGCTGGAAAAGAAACGCCCGGATCTTAAGGACAGGCTTTCTCCAACGAATCACGTCGGAGGAGGTGTCATCAAAGGTTTTACACAAGTCCATCATAAGAAATATATGCTTTCTATTGCTGATGTCTTCAACGAGGAAGAAATCTGCGAGTTCGATGAAACCATCCGGAAAATCACTGGACTCAAAGAAATCGAATATATGTGCGAAGTCAAAATCGACGGTTTGGCCTGCTCGATTCTTTATGAAAACGGCGACTTTGATATTGCTTCGACAAGAGGAGACGGATCTGTTGGTGAAGATGTTTCCCAGAATGTACTTACCATTCCGTCCATCCCTACCCATATCAAAGAAAAAAGAGAACTTGAAGTGCGCGGCGAAGTCTATATGCCCAAAGCTTCCCTTAAAGCCTGCAATGAAGAAAGACAAAAAGAAGGATTGCCTCTTTTCGCAAATTGTAGAAATGCTGCTTCAGGCTCCCTAAAACAATTGGATTCTTCTGTCACTGCAAAAAGAAAACTTTCCGCTTTTTGGTATTATGTACCGGATGCTTTATCTTTAGGATTCTATAAACATAGCGATGCTCTTGATTATATTGCTTCCTTGGGATTTGTTACCAACCCCGAAAGAAGATTGGTACATGGAATTAAGGAAGTTATCGAGTATATGCACGAATATACTCAAAAGCGGCCGGAGCTTCCCTATGATATCGATGGTCTGGTCATTAAAGTCAATGATATGAGGCTGTATGAACAGATCGGATATACCATGAAGACTCCAAAATGGGAAATCGCCTATAAGTTCCCTCCAGAAGAACAGATTACCCAGCTTCAAGACATCGAAATCACGGTCGGAAGAACAGGTAGAGTGGTTCCTACGGCTGTCTTGAGTCCGGTCAGAGTCGCTGGATCGTTGATTTCCAGAGCTACTTTGAATAATGAAGATTTTATCAAAGCCAAAGATATCCGTATCGGAGATTATGTCTCCCTTCATAAAGCTGGCGACGTCATTCCGGAAGTCGAGAAAGTCGTATTAGAACGTAGAAATCCGAATAGCGTCCCCTATATCTTCCCTGACAGTTGTCCCTATTGCCATGAGCCTTTGACCAAAATCCAAGGACAAACCTATTGCACAAACGAACATTGCCCTTCTAGAAAAATTAACTCCCTCATCTTTTTTGCAAGCAAACAAGGCATGGATATCGATGGACTTGGAGACAAAATCATCGAAATGCTCTTCAATGAAAAAATTGTTCGTGAAGTCTTTGAGTTCTATACCCTCAAGGATCATGAGGAAGAACTGATGATGCTCGACGGAATCGGGAAAAAGACGTGCGATTCACTTTTCAAGGCCATCGAGAACAGCAAAAACAATGACTTATATATGCTGATTTCAGCTCTTCAGATACCTCTTGTCGGAAAAAAGACCGCTATCGTACTTGCTAATCATTTTCAAAATTTGGATCGCTTAAAGGAAAGCTCATTCGAAGAACTTTCCTCTCTTCAGGATGTCGGAGACATTACCGCTGATGCCATTGTTTCCTTTTTCAAGGATGAACATAATTTAGAAGTGATAGAAAAGCTACGCCAATATGGAATCAATTTTACGATTCTCCATCCGCTTGTCGAGGCCAAGGATAATTTTTTCAAGGGCAAGAAATTTGTTCTGACGGGAACCCTTTCCGTCAGCAGAGACGTCATGACCAAGAGAATTGAAGCGCTTGGCGGAAAATCTTCTTCTTCAGTCAGCAAAGCCACGGATTTTGTCCTTGCAGGAGATGAAGCAGGCTCAAAACTGGATAAAGCCAGGAAGCTGAATGTAAGAGTCTTTTCCGAAGAGGAAATCCTCCCTTTGTTACAAGAGGCAGAAGCAGAACAATAATGCAACAAAATTCCCGTCGAACCATTCCCATGTGATATAATTTCATTTGATTTTTTGTTTGGAGGCCAATATGATAAAAATAACGAAAGACGTCATCAACGTCTGTGCCGAAAACCTGATGTTCGAACTTAATCCGGGTCAGGCCGATCTCATCTATTCTGAATTCAATACTGTATTGAAACAAATTGATTTCCTTAAATCCATCAAGGGTGTCGATGAAGCCCAACCGATGACCTTCCCTTATCGGGAACATCAGAAATTCATGCGTGAAGATAAGCCAAGCAAACCACTTGCTGTCAAAGATGCACTGAAGAATTCGAATACAAAATACGGAACGCAGGTCAAACTGCCGAAAGTCGTAGGTAACCAAAATGAAGTGGATGAATAAACCGATTTCCGAAATCCATAAGGCTCTTGTCGCAAAAGAAGTGACAGCTCTGGATCTCGTTGAAGAATGTATTGAAGAAGTCAAAAAAGATACTTGTAATTCCTTTGAAGCAACCGCCTTTGAAGAAGCAAGAAAACAGGCAAAGAAGATCACTGAAGTCAAAGAGGAAGAATACCTTAAAGGCATTCCTTATTTTGCCAAGGACAACTATTCCACCAAAGGAATCGAAACAACGGCATCCTCGGATATTCTGAATGGATACGTTCCTCTTTTTGATGCGACGGTTATCAAAAAACTCAAAAATGCCGGAATGATCATGGTCGCAAAAACTACCATGGATGAATTGGCCATGGGTGGAACCGGAACAACAGGACATAAAGGAAATACGACAAACCCTTATGACCATGAAAGAATTGTCGGCGGTTCCTCTTGCGGAAGTGCAGCAAGTCTTGCTCAAGGCATTGCTCCTTTTGCCTTAGGCAGTGATACCGGAGATTCTGTCAGAAAACCGGCAAGTCATGCCGGACTTGTCGGCTTCAAAGCCACTTGGGGTAGAATCTCAAGGTACGGACTTTTCCCTTTTGCTCCTTCTATGGACGCAGTCGGATATTTTACAAGAAACGTCAAGGATGCCAGCTATGTTTTGACTGCACTTTGCGGACATGATGAGAACGATATGTCAAGTTCTTTCCGGAAAAAGGAAAAGTATCAGGATTATGTTCTCAATCATCGTACGCTGAAAAAAGTCGGCTATTTCAAAGGCGTCATGGATGCAATTACCGATAAAGAAATCAAGAAGAACTATCAGACAATTTTGGATAAATTGTCCGAAAAAGGATTTGAAGTCATTTGCTATGATTATCCGATTGAACTTCTTGATGCCCTTTATCCAACTTATATGCTAATCAGCTGCGCCGAAGCCACTTCAAATGATGCCAATCTCGACGGAATCAAATTCGGTCCGGCAGCTCAGGGAAAGCCGAAGACCTGGCAGGAATATATGAAAGAATGCCGAACCAGAGGATTTTCTGACTTGATCAAGAGACGATTTGTCATTGGAAGTTTCTCTCTTCTTGCCGAAAACCAGCCGGAAATGTTCAACCGTGCCCAAAAGGCCAGAAGACTGATTGTAAATGAGCTGAACAAATTCTTTGACAGCGTCGATTATCTTGTCGTTCCGGCAAGCTATTCGGTTCCGAAGAAGATAAAAGACCTCTCCACAGCTTGGTCCACCAAGCCAGACTTCTTGGATAATATCCTGACTTTAGGAAATTTCGGTGGAAATCCCTCCATTACTCTTCCGATGATGAAAGAGAACGGCTTGCCAATCGGTATCAATGTCACAGGCCGCGTTTTTGAAGACGGATACGTGTTTGGATTGGCTCAGGAGATTGAAACGATCACAGGACTGCATGATCTTGTGGCAAAGGAGGAAAAGTAATATGGAACTCATTCCTACTATCGGTGTTGAAATCCATGTCCAGCTGAAGACCAAATCCAAGATGTTTTCCAAAGCACCAAACACTTTCGGACTTGATCCTAACTCCCAAGTCATGCCTTTGGATATGGCTTTTCCAGGAACGATGCCTGTTGTCAATAAGGAAGCGGTAAGTTATGGTATCAAGGTAATCACTGCCTTGAATATGAAACTGGCCAAGACCATTGAATTTGATAGAAAGAACTACTTCTATCCAGATCTTACGAAAGGATATCAGATTACTCAGCAGTTCAATCCGATTGGTACGGACGGATATGTGGAATTGAACCTTAGCGATGGGCGGAATGTCAAAGTCAGAGTCAACAACGCGCATCTTGAGGAAGATACCGCCAAGGAAATCCACACCGGCGATATGACATTCATCAATTACAATAGAGCCGGAATCCCTCTTTTGGAAATCGTCTCTGAACCGGATATGCATTCTGGTGAGGAAGCCATGAAATACGTTGAAGCCATTCGGGAAATTGTCACATATCTTGGAGTCAGTGATGGAAAAATGGAAGATGGTTCAATGCGCTGTGACATCAACATCTCTCTTTCTGAAAAGGGAAGCGGTAAGCTTGGAACTAAGACAGAATGCAAGAATCTTAACACCATCATGAATATCAAATCTGCCGTTGATTATGAAGTCAAACGTCAGACGGAAATCATCGAATCCGGACAACAGGTGGAACAAGAAACCAGAAGATACGACGAAGCAAAAAAACAGACAGTTTTGATGAGAAAAAAGACGAATGCCGTTGATTACAAATATTTCCGCGAACCGAATATTATTCCGATTGATCTGGATGAAGGATTCATTTATGATTCAATCCATTCAATGAATAAACTTCCGAATCAATATCGAATCGAATTGAAGGCTGCCGGATTGGACGATTATGAAATCGGGGAGCTTCTCAAAGACCAAGCTTTCGTTGCCTACTTTGAAGACTGCCTCACCTTGGGAGCGAAGAACCCGAAAACTCTTTGGAATTATCTTATGGTTGATACTTTGGGTTATCTGAACAAGAATTCCACGAAGATTTCCGATATAAAATTCACCAAAGAACAGTTTGTCAGTTTGATCAACATGATTGATTCTGGAAAACTCAATTCGAAGCAGGCAAAAGAAGTTCTGCTTGTCATGCTTACCGACGGAAAAGATCCAAAGAAAGTCGTCAAAGAGAGAGGAATGGAACAGATTTCCGATGAAGGGATCATTGCTTCCATCGTCGATCAAGTCCTCTCCAGCAATCCACAAGTCGTAGAAGACTGGAAACATGGAAAAGACCATGCCATCGGCTATCTAGTCGGACAGGTCATGAAGTTAAGCAAAGGAAAGGCAAACCCCTCTTTGGCTAAAGAAAAGATTCTTTCCATTATCGGTCCACTAGGAAAAAGAGAAGCAAAATAGGACTTGAATTCTGTTTCGCCTTATTATCTTGATGTTTTTTCTGAATCTTTCTTCCTTTTTTCATTTACCGAATGTATAATGAAACCAGTTTCTATTTGATTTTCTTATACTGAGGATTAAAAAATGACAAAGAACAAAACTGATATGCGTATCATCAAGACGAAGAAAAAACTTTCCGACGCTTTAATTCAGCTTCTGGAAGAAAGGAATTATGATGATATCAAGATATCCGATCTTTGTCTTAAAGCCGGCGTTTCAAGAGCCACCTTTTATAACAATTTCAATACGATTGATGATGTGATGAATTATTATTTCCGTTTAACGGAAGAACAAATCAAATCCATCTTTCTGAGTCGGCTGAAACAATTCAATTTTTCCTTCCGTGATGCCTATCGTTCCTTGATTCATACTGTTCTTTCTACTATCTGCAGTACGGAAGACAACCATATTGTTTCTATTCTCAGTAGGAATAACGCGTCTCAAGTTTATATGGCCCTTCAGGTGTTCAATGAAGAATGCGTGGAAATTCTTGTCGAATATTATAAAGACCAGATTAACGGGGTTTCTGCAGGTTTGGTAGGCTCCTATTTGGCCGGAGCCTCCACTGGCATTATCTTTTATCTTTTCCAACATCATGAAGAAGTTCAAAGCGTAGACGAAATCGAAAACCTTATTTTTGACATCACTGCCCCTATCTTCAAAGAGGTTTCGAAAAGACCATTTTTCGAGCAATCTTTATAATTAAGATACAATCTCTGGACAAAAGCGTGTATAATAAGGCGCTATGTCCAGAGATTTTTATATTGAAATTTTACATGTCGACAAACATTGCAATGCCCGTTATGGACTTTTGCATACTCCTCATGGGGTTGTCGAGCTTCCGATGTTCATGCCAGTCGGTACCCAAGCCACTGTCAAGATGCTTTCCCCGGAAGAACTGAAACAAATGGGAAGCGGTGTCGTTTTGGCAAACACCTATCATTTGGCCTTAAGACCTGGGGAGGATATCGTCCAAAAAGCCGGTGGTGTCCAGAAATTCATGAACTATGATGGCCCTATGCTTACGGATAGCGGCGGATACCAAGTTTTTTCGCTTACCAAGTTACGTGACAAAATTACCGAAGATGGAGTTTCTTTTAAGGATCCGCTTACCGGAAACAAGCACTTCTTTTCACCGGAAAGTGTCATGGAAATCGAAGAAAAAATCGGAGCAGATATCATCATGGCTTTTGATGAATGCGCCCCCTATCCTTGTACCAAAGAGTACATGGCCGATTCCATAGAGCGAACCATACGTTGGGCAAAAAGGTGTCTTAGTGCCCATAAACGGACCGACCAAGCTCTTTTCGGCATATGTCAAGGCGGTGATTATGCCGATCTCAGACAATACTGTGCTGAAACACTGACTTCCCTTCCATTTGATGGTTATTCCATCGGAGGAACTGCCATCGGTGAACCGAGATTGACGGAATACCATGAAGTCGGTCTTACCATTCCCTACCTTCCATTTGACAAACCTCGTTATTTGATGGGAATCGGTTCTCTAGATATGTTGTTCGATGGAATCCGTAAAGGAGTCGATATGTTTGACTGTGTTCTTCCGACAAGGTTGGCAAGGCATGGTTCCATTATGACCCATCACGGAAGAATTAATATCCTCAAAGGCAAGTATGCGGACGATTTTTCTCCGTTGGATGAAGAATGTGACTGTTATGCCTGCCGGAATTACACCAAAGCATATATCCACCATCTTATGAAATGTCAAGAAGGGTTGGGAGCTAGATTATGTTCGATGCATAATATCCGATTCCTGATTCAGAGCATGGAAGAAGCTCGCGAAGCAATCAAGAACGATCGTTTCTTGGAATATGCTGCGGGAAGACTTGAAGAATTCGGAAATGTCAGAGGTTGCTAAAAGATGAATACACCAGGTTTTGATTATGATATTTATTCCTTAAGTTCCTATGATTATGATTTACCAGAGGAACTGATTGCCCAATCACCGGCTGAAAAGAGGGATCATTCCCGTCTTTTGGTCATGGATAGGGAAACTGGAGCATTAACAGACGAACCATATTTCTATGAAATCGAAAAATATCTTAAACCCGGAGATGTTCTTGTACGGAACAATACTAAAGTCATCCCAGCAAGACTTCTTGGGGAAAAGAAAGAGACGCATGCCCATGTCGAGCTTCTCCTTCTTCATGAAAAGAAGGATCAAAAAGATGTATGGGAATGTCTTGTTGGCAATGCTCATGTTGTCAAAGTTGGAACCAAAGTCTATTTCGGCCATAATGACGAGCTTGTAGCCACATGTCTTGAAGTCAAGGATGAGGGGATTCGAATCTTCAAGTTCGATTACCAGGGTATTTTTCTTGAGGTTCTTGATTCCTTGGGTAAAATGCCACTTCCTCCATATATTAAAAAACAATTGGGAGACAATTCACGCTATCAGACTGTCTATGCCAAAGTTGAAGGGAGCGCAGCTGCTCCGACAGCTGGATTCCACTTCACCCAAGATCTCTTTGAGAGATTGAAAAAGAAGGGGGTGACTGTTCTGGATGTCACTTTACATGTTGGACTGGGAACTTTCAGACCGGTAAAGACTGACAATATCAAGGAACACGTAATGCATTCGGAATACTATCATATGAGCAAAGAAACGGCCGATGCTTTGAATCAAGCAAAAGCGGAGAAAAGAAGAATCATTGCAATTGGAACGACATCCACAAGGACTCTGGAATCTGTCATGCAGAAATATGGAAAATTCCAGGAATGTTCTGGGGATACTAAACTTTTTATTTATCCAGGATTTCAGTATAAAGCCATTGATTGTCTGATTACGAATTTCCATTTGCCGAAGTCGACGTTGGTCATGTTGGTATCCGCCTTTTCTACAAGAGATAATGTTTTAAATGCCTATAAACATGCAGTTGAGAATAAGTATCGTTTCTTTTCTTTCGGTGACGCAATGTTTATCAAGAAAGACTGAACATGGAAAACTTTGTTGATTATAATAAGCAATTCAAAGAAACCATTTCAGAGCTTGAAAAAGAAAAAAGAAAGCCAACCCTGTTTCTCCATGCGTGCTGCGGTCCATGTCTTACTTACCCATTGAGCATCTTGATAAATACGTTTGATGTTACCGTAGGATACTTTAATCCCAATATTTTTCCGGTAGAAGAATATTATAAAAGGTTGGAAACATTGAAAAGCTTTATTGATCGTTATTCGAAAGATAAAAACGTGAAAATCGGACTTGTTGTCAATCAAGATGATTTCGAAAAATATCGAAATTTGTTTAAAAATAGATTCAAGGATAAAGAAGGCGGTCCGACATGTCTAAGATGTCATGCTTATCGTATGGGAATTAGCTATGAATATGCGTATCAACATCATTTCGAATATTTTACTACGGTAATGACCGTTTCCTGTAAGAAGCCGTCAAGGGAGCTTAATGAGATAGCCCAAAAGCTTCAACTCAAATATCCAGAAACAAAATATTTGTTTTCCGATTTTAAGAAAGAAGATGGACAGCTCAAAGGAATCAAGATTTGCAAACAGTATCAACTTTATAGGCAGAATTATTGTGGCTGCGAAGCTTCGCTGAAAGAACGGCTCGCCTATGAAGAGTTCAAGAAGTCAGTTCTCTAATTCCTTTTTGAACTTTAGATAGTAGGTTCTGGCTTCCTCTTCGTTTTCGAATCGAATTTGGACCATTCTTCCTTTTAGTGAGATGGTCCTTTTTTTCTGCTTTCCGAGAAAAGATCTTTTTCTTGCCTCGATTTCCCGTACTGACAGGCCTTCTTCGAGAATCTCTTCAAGAAGTGCGTTTTGGGTGCTTGTCGGAAGATTCAGTAAAGCGCGAGCTTCGCCATAGTGGATTTTTTCCTCAATTAGAGATTTTTTGAGATTATCGGAAAGATTGTTAAGTCGAATTAGGTTTTTGACTTGGCTAAGAGAAAGACCTGAAATTTTTGAAATAGTAGAGGGGGAGTATCCTAGTTTTGTCAATTGTGTAAAGCAATGGGTTTTGATTAGCGGACATCCGCCTTCTTCAACAATGTTTTCTATGATATAGGCTATTTTGCGATCTGAGTCGATTTCCGTAAGAACACAGGGAACTGTTTTCATAGCTAGTTTCTCTGCAAATAAAAAACGTTTGGCACCATTGATGATTTCGAACGTGCCTTTTTCTTCACCTGGACTGATAACTAACGGAAGAAGGAAGCCGTCTCTCTTGATGCTTTCTTCAAGAGCGGGGAAAGAATCTAAACAATAAAATTCTTTGTCATAGAAACAGGAAAGATAGAGCGACTTTAAATCGTAGTCGCTTTTTTTTACGGTGGATAGGTTTTTTTCGATTTCACTTACGACAGATTTGTTTTTATAACGTGAAATCAAGGAAACAAGATCCTGATTAGTGCTTTTTTTCTTTGCTATCGACAAATTCCATCACCTCTCTTGCCAAACTTGCATAAGTCAAAGCTCCTGTACTTGTGGGCTTGTAACGATTTACAGGCATTCCTTTTGCAATTGCTTCAGGAATAGAAACATTCCTGGGAATTTCTGTTTCGAATACTTTTTCCTTGAACTGGCTTCTTACTTGCTGGGCAATATCCACGCAAAGTTTGGTACGGTTGTCAGACATCGTCAAAAGAATTCCCATGATTTCCAAATCAGGGTTGGATCCGCTCTGGATTTGATAAACGGAAGACAAAAGCTGCGCCAATGCATCTAAAGCGAAATATTCACATTGAACAGGAACGATAATGTAATTTGCTGCTGTTAAGCCATTAAGGGATAAGAATCCCAAAGAAGGAGGACAATCTATAATTATGAAATCATATAAATCACTTTGTTTATCTTCCAACAATTCCTTCAGTAAAGAAATAGAAGCTTTTCCATTCCCTTGTAAAGTGCTTTCGACCATAGCTAAAGTCATATTCGCGGGAATGATGGAGATATTATCATATCCGCTTTCATGTATAACCTGTTTTAGACTACATTTTTTCATTAAAAAATCGGCTGTAGTTTCCCTAAAACTTGTTGGGTCCATACCCAAAGCCAAAGAACAATTCCCTTGAGGATCCAAATCAATCAAAAGAATACGTTTGTTATATTTTGAAAGAGCACTGGCTAAATTGTAGCTTGTTGTTGTTTTTCCAACTCCGCCTTTTTGATTTGTAATAGCAATAATTTTCTTCATACCGGATTATTTTAACACGAAAGCGGATTATTTGTCCGTTTTCTATGCTAAAATTTCGTTTTTTCTTGAAATATACATGTCAACCAACTATATTAAATAAGATTAAAACTATGCGTAAGCTATTCAACTAGGAGGGCACACATGAAAAAAGGTTTTAAATCCCTTACTACTGTGATGACGATTCTCACAGCAGTCAGTGTCCTTGCTTCCTGTAATAAGAGCGATTACACATACCCTGATGCCAATTGGAGAAAGGGTTATATCGCTAATTTAGGTGGCAAGGATGTTACATTTGCCGATATCTATGACTTGATGAACAATACCAAGGATTCGGCCCGTGCATATTTCAGTACGGCAAGTTCTATTCTTGCTCAAATCGTCACTCCGCGCACGGATGTCATGATCACTAATGTAGATAGTGATATGGCAAAGCAGGAGCAAACTTGGAAGAGTTCAGCATCGACTAACGGAACTTCATATAAAGAGGAAATGCAAAAAACTCTTGATAGTGAAGGCGTTTTAGATGAGGATGCCCTCCGCAATAAGAAAATTGCAGAATTGCAGATCAAAACAAACAAAGAACAGTACAATACTGACCAGTTCGGAACTTCTACTGAAGATAAGGATAAGAAATATTATTATCATATTTCGGAAGATTACACTAAGAAATATGTTGACACTATGCATCCTTATCATGTTTCTCATATTTTGGTTAAGGTTGATGCCACGAGTGGCGGAGAAGGAACTTATAGTGGCAAAATCTCTGCAGACAATGCAACGAAAATCGGTGATGTTGTCAAATCTTTGATTTCTACAAGTTCGAATTTTGCACAAACCGCTTATAAGTTTTCGGATGATGGTTCTTCTTCTAGCTATGGTGATCTTTTTGCTGGCACATCCGGTACGACATTAGATACAGCAACTAGTTATGTAAATGAGTTTAAATTAGGTCTTTTTGCTTATGAAACCTATTTTAATACCAATACCGTAGGCTCTGATGCAGTGAAAAAAGCTTTAAGAGTTCCGAGTGGTGATGTCAATAAAACCGTTGCGGATAAAATTGGAAAGACAAGTTTTGCTCAAGGCAAAGCTTATGGCATCCCTGTTTCTGTTGCTCTTGAAATGTCTCAGGTCTATGACCAAACCAAGTCAGATAGTGGATATATCACTGTCAGTGAAAACAAATATGATATTGGTGAGAACCTGTATCCTAGAAACGTTCTTTTCAATAACTACTTCAATAATCATGCTCTCTCTTTCATCTATGATGACCGTGATGAATATGCGGACCGTTTTGCGGGTGAACTTGTTGATTTGATGAAATCCTTGAATAAGGATGGAGATTTTGATTCGGAAATTGCCGCTGTTAATACCTTGAGAAACAATTACAAATCCGCTTCTGACAAGACCACAGCTAATAAGAATCTCATTGTTGGACTTAATACTTTTAAATCCGGTTTGGATGCTTCCAAGAGCAAAGAATTAAAAAAGAGATTCAATTCCTATGAGAAAATATTGAAGACACTTGGCTTAGATTCTACTACAGGTGATAAATTAGAAAATTCTACTTTTGCAGATTCAAGATTTTCTGATGCTCAGAGCTCTGTTAGTGATAATCTTGAGGTTTTCGACTATTCTGCTGGTGAAGAAAACAATTATTTGAGAAGCCTTGGAACAGGAAAGAAAATTCTTTATGCAGATGATGCCCACAAGCAACCGATTCTTGTCACTCGTGCAGGATCTGGATCTGGTGATAGTGGATATCAGGGAATTCATTTCATTATTGTTAATAATGATCCTTTTGGAACCGGAAATGCTGAAGAGGATAAAAAGACCAATTCTGGTGAATATACTTATCGGTATTACCGTGTGAATTCTATCGATGATACGAAAGAGGCTAGTGAAAACACTACAGCTTATACTTCTAGTTATGCTAAGAACCCAAGCGTTGTGAATTATCTTAAAGGCAACTTGAAAGATGATAAGGGCGCAAGTGATGCCACTTATTCGGAGCGTATTGAGAAAGTAAAATCGACGATTGAAGGATTTGACTCCAATACTGACATCAAAATTTTCAAAGCTAATCTAGAAAAATTCTCTGAAAAATTCGAAGGCAAGAGTTTCCTTTCTTTAAATGGAAATAATGGAGTTGTCAGTGAAGAAATTTCAAATTTGATTCAAAGCTATATTGATACAACTGATGATTCTTCTTTGAGATCCAAGGAAGAAACTTTGGATAATTCCTGGGAAAGTTATGTCAATACCACATTGGTCTATGAAGATATGCAACCACAGCGTGTCATTCCGACAACAGCTATTGGTTACTTCCAGGGTGGTTATATAACCGAGGAAATGGAGGAAATTTTCCATGTCAAGAAATAATCGAAAACGTTTTGGTGTTTTGGTTTTATCCCTTGCTACCTTAGCTTCTTGTTCCACAACGAAAATCAAATATCCGAATGATTACAATGATGATCTGTTTGCCAAAGTTGTTGATTTTGTTAAGGACAATAACCTTGATGAAGTGGTTCAGAACAATAAGGAACAATATTACAAAACGGTCCTTACTGGAGATGCCTTATATCGGGAAGTTGTGAATCAATTATTACTTGCGGTCTCCAAGAAGGCAGCGGTTGGAACAGATGGTAAGAATAAAAATGTTGCTCAGATTATGTTTGATGCCGATTCTAAGACAGGAATTTATGGAAATGAAAATGCTGTTAAAAAGGAAAATTTCAGCAATTTAGAGGCGAGAGCAAAACAATCTTTGGAGACTACAGCTAGAGGCGGAAGCTATACCACTGATAATCTTTTCAAAGAAGATAAATTCATCCTTTCCTTGAGAGAAAATTTCACCTTGGGAAATGGTAAAACGGAACAGAAAACCGGAAATGAAATCATGGTGACACCATTCATGTCCTATGATGATATTTATAAGAATTCCACTTCTGATTTTTATAATTATTATTTGCATCATTCTCTTTATCAGGATATGCAAGTCAACTATCTTACCGCTGAATATATTTATCAGAAGGCATATTCTTCTATTGTCAACTCTCTTGCTAGAAGAGTTCAAATTGTTGCTCTTGCGGATCGTTCTGATAATGGAGCAGTGGGGTCGGCAAGTAAAGTTGTTAATGCTTATGTAAAGGACTATGTTAAAGGCGAAAAAGCTGGTCAGGATAAAGATTTTTCTGTTATCTCCAGAATTTGGAAGGGATTAACCGTTAAAACTATCGCTAACACTGATCCTGATTTTGCAGGAGCATTGAGCTTTACAAACGATGGTTCCTCTTATCATTTTACTTGGACAGCTGGAGTGACGAATGATGCCAAAAATTATTTGATTAATCTTTTTGATAGATATGGTGTCACTTTGAAGGAAGATGGTTCAGTTGAATTTGCTGATACCTCTGTTATTATTCGTGCTGAAGAAGAAAAATGGATGATTAAGAATAATCTTATTGATGAAGAAAACACAGCCGATGATAATTGTACATTGGCAGGAAAAGTAATCAAGGATCAAGAAAAGGTTATTGAAGGTTTGAATGCCGGAAACCTTAATGCAGTTGATACATCTTTGGAATCAACCTATACAGGTTCTTATACATACGATGTTGGGACTGGTTTCCGAAAAGCTTATGATGGTATTGCTATCAACAATCTTATCACTGATGGTATCCAAACTAAAAGTGGATTGACTTCTCTTCCTGACACATTAAAGAATAGAGTATTTTCTACAGATATTTCTACTGATAAAACTACTGTTCAAGAAATGAAGAACCAAGTTGACCAAAAGACAGATGGAATCACAGTCTTTGAAAAAGATGGCTTCCGTTATGTTACAAATCCAGGATCAATTTCAACTGAAGATAATAATGGCAATATTGTGTTCTATGATGCTTCTTCAAAAACCTATTATCTTACGCGTATTCTTGACGTTGTTTCTTCTACAGATTTGAACAAAGGCGTTGAGGATAGTTCCATGTATACCGTTGAACAGAAGGAACTTCTTGCTAGACAGGTAGCTTATTCTCTTGCTCCAACCGGGGACTATAAGACAAATGCATCTGTTTATTGGCTTAGAAGAATTGACATTAAGTATTCTGATGATGATTTCCTTGAATATATGAAATCCAATTATAAGGATCTTTTCAAAACAGAATCTACCGTTGATAAAGAAGAAAAAATCAAACTTACTGAAGATGACTTCAAGGATGTGTTGGATTCTTTGAGCTAAACCCAAAGAGGCAAGTAATTGCCTCTTTTCGTTTATAAGAATTATAATAATAAAGGAGGATTATAAATATGAATGATTCCTGTATTTTCTGTAAAATTGCAAGAGGAGAAATCCCCTGCTATAAGGTTTATGAAGATGACATGTGTATTGCTTTTTTGGATATCAATCCGAGTTCAAAGGGACATACTTTAGTTTTGCCTAAAGAACATTTTTCTTCGTTTGTAAGTGCACCTCGCTTAGTGATAGACCATTGTTTTGAGGTGGCACAACATATTGCACAAGCTCAAATGACTCAACTAGGGGCTGAAGGAGTTAATGTGATTACTAATTCTGGTGCAGTTGCGGGTCAAAGTATTTCTCATTTCCATATCCATGTCATTCCTAGATACCTTAATGACGGAGTGAAAATTGGGTTTGAACCAAAGCAAATCGAAGACAAAGACTTGGTTTTGATTGCAGACTCCATTCGTAAATCACTTTGATTTAATATTATTACTATATTTCTTGCACCAATTTTCAAATATCCATAAAATAAATAAGATTTTTTAGGAGGACTAAAATGAGTGATATTATTGTATCGAATCTTTCCTGTGAAGCGGAAGGAAACGAAATCTTGAAAGGGGTCAATTTAACTATCCATGAAGGAGATTGTCTAGCTTTGCTTGGGCCAAATGGACATGGAAAATCTACACTTCTTAATGTTTTAATGGGTTCTCCTAGATATAAGGTTACTGAGGGTAGTGCACTTTTGGATAAGCAAGATTTGCTGCAGATGACTACTGATGCGAGAAGTAAACTTGGTCTTTTTATGGCATTTCAGAATCCACCGGATGTTTCAGGGGTTGTTACAATGGATTTTTTCCGTGCTGCTATGAATTCACATGTAGAAAAACCGGTTTCTTTGTTTCAATTTTACAAAGCTACTACATCAGCTTATGAAAAAGTTGGCCTAGATTCAGCTATGTCTAGCCGTCATTTGAATGAAGGTTATTCTGGCGGTGAAAAAAAGAGGAATGAAATTCTTCAGATGCTTTTACTTAAACCTAAGTTTGCCTTCTTAGATGAAATTGATTCAGGGTTGGATGTCGATGCTTTAAATTCAATTGCATCCATTATCAACGAGTTAAAAAATAATGGAACTACATTTGTAATTATTTCCCATTATGATAAATTGTATGATCTTGTGAAGCCAAATCGTACAGCTGTAATTGTTGATGGAAAAGTTGCTGTCGAAGGGGATTCTTCTTTAGCTTCTCGAATTTCTAAAAAAGGATATTCGTTCCTAGAAAAAGAGTACCACATTTCTTTGACCAAAAAAGAAAAACAACAAGTCTCCATTGGGGAATGTGCTGCAAAGCAGATAATTCAAAAATAATTGTAAGGAAAGATTTGTTTATGCAGCAGAAAATAGATCTTATTTTAAAAAATGAACAAAAAGATTTTTTCCTTGACTCTTGTTCATCTCAAAAATTGAAACTTGTTTATAAAGTTGCTAAAGGTATTGAATTCAAAGTCGTAGTAGTCGATTTTTCCACTAAAGACTTTAATTTCGATTTAGAAATTGAACTTGAAGAAGATTCTTCTTCAATAGTTAAATTATCTTCTGTTTGCTTGGATTGCAAAAAACATTTTACTGTAAATGTTACTCATAAAGGTAAAAATTCATTTTCCAGAACTATAATGTCTGGAATCAATTGCGGCAAAGGAAGTCTTCGGTTTTTAGGTAATTCATTAATAATTAATGGTGCTACTGGTAGCGACACTAGACAAGAAGGAAAAATCACAAATCTTTCTCCTGATGCTATTAGCGAAGTTTCACCAGCTCTTTTGATTAAAGAAAATGATGTTAAGGCCAGCCATGGCGCTGCCTTAGGTGCTTATAATCCTGATGTGATTTTTTATTTAATGAGCCGTGGGCTTTCACTAGCGGAATCAAAAAAATTGATTATGGTCGGAAATGTTTATCCAATCATTGATTCTTTGCAAGACGAATCCGCTAAACAAAAAGCAAAATCTTATATGGAGGCTTTGAGTTTATGATTCGGGTCAATGAAATAAGAAAAGATTTTCCTATGTTCAGGAATGGTTCAACTTTTGAGGGTAAACCACTTCATTATTTGGATAATGCGGCCACATCTTTTAAACCTTATTCTGTGATTAAAGCTGTGGAACATTATTATGAGGATATTACAGCAAACACAAATCGTGGAGATTATTCTCTTGCTCATGCAGCTGATGTAGCATATAAAAATGCAAGAAAAACCGTTGCACAGTTTATTAATGCTGATTTAGAGGAGGTATGTTTCACATCTGGAGATACCATGGGATTAAATGAAATAGCCTATGGGTTGACGCACTTATTAAAACCAGACGATGAAATTGTTCTTTCATTCGCTGAACATGCAAGCAACGTTTTACCTTGGTTTCGAATCAGTAAATATACTGGTGCTAAAATTGTTTATGTGCCATTGACAACAGATGGTAGAGTCACCATTGAAAATTTGGCTAGGGTTTTAAATGAAAAAACAAGGATTGTTTCTTTGGCTGGAGTGACCAATGTTTTAGGTTATCCTTTGCCTGTTAAGGAACTTTGTGCACTGACACATTCTTTTCATGCCATTTTCATCGAGGATGGTGCACAAAGTGTTCCTCACTACAAAACTGATGTGAGGGATACAGATGTTGATTTTCTTGTTTTTTCCGGACATAAAATGTTAGGACCTACCGGAATTGGTGTCATGTATGGAAAAAAGAGAATGCTTGAACTTCTCCATCCGATTTTTATGGGTGGAGAAATGAACGCACGTTTTCATTCTAATTTTGAATATACACTGAAAGATATTCCAGATCGATTTGAAGCTGGAACAGTAAACATTGCAGGGGCATTAGGTTTAGCTAAAGCGTGTGAATATCTTCAAAAAATTGGTTTTGACAATATTGAAGAACATGAAAAGAAACTTAAAGCTTTGGCTGTTTCTGGTTTATTGAAGAATGGAAATTGTACTATATATAACCCGGAAATGGATGGCGGAATAGTTACATTTAATGTAAATGGTGTTTTTGCTCAAGATGCTGCATCTTATCTTGGAAGTAAGGGTGTTTTTGTCCGTAGTGGAAACCATTGTGCTAAAATTTTGCCTGAATTTTTACATGTGGATGCTACAATTCGTGCTTCTTTTTACATTTATAATGACGAAAATGATGTTCAGGCCCTTGTTGATGCAAGTAAACATGCGGAGGACTTTTTAGATGTCTTTTTCTGATAATCAGGATATGCTTCGTGAGATTATTATCGATAATTATAAATATCCACGAAATTTTAGAGAAACAAATGATCCTAGTTATGTGACTGTCCACATGGATAGCGATAGTTGTATTGATGATATTTACATTCAATTAAAAGTTGATGGAAATAGAATTGCAGATTGCATTTGGCATGGCAAGGGATGTTCTATTTCAACGGCTTCCAGTTCAATCATGACTGAAATAATCAAAGGAAAAACGATTGGTGAAGCAAAAAAATTAATGAGTGAATTCAATAATATGCTTGCGGGAAGGGAATTTGACGAAGAGGCTTTAGGTGAAGCAATTTGCTTTGTGAACGTGAATCGCCAACCTTCTCGTATCACTTGTGCAAATATTTCTTGGAGAGGACTGAAAAAAGTATTTGATGAATTGGAGGACGAACATGGAAAACAAAGATGAATTAAACTTGCTTGATTCTGATGATAGAGCAAAATATGAATTCAAAGATAAGGATATTTCCATATTTAGGACGCCGAAAGGTTTAGATGAATCCACTGTTCGCCTGATTTCGAAAATGAAGGGCGAACCGAAATTTATGTTGGATTTTAGGCTTAAATCTTTAAAAGAATTTTTTAATCATCCTCAACCAAAATTCGGTCCCAATTTAGATTTTATTGATTTTCAGGATTATACCTATTACACTAAAGTTTCAAATGGAATAGCTGAAAATTGGGACGATGTTCCAGATACGGTAAAAAAGACCTTCGATAAGCTAGGCATTCCTGAAGCTGAACAAAAATATTTAAGTGGCGTAACTACACAATATGAGAGTGAAGCAGTTTATTCGAATATGCTTAAAGAAGTGGAAGACAAAGGAGTTGTTTTTTTAGATACAGATACAGGTCTGAAATTATATCCTGAAATCTTTAAAAAATACTTTGGTAAACTTGTTCCCCCACAGGACAATAAATATGCTGCTTTGAATAGCGCAGTTTGGTCAGGAGGAAGTTTTATTTATGTTCCAAAAGGAGTAAAGCTTGATAAACCCTTACAATCTTATTTTAGAATCAATAATAAGAGAAGCGGACAGTTCGAAAGAACATTGATTATTGTTGATGATGATGCCGAACTTAATTATGTCGAAGGTTGTACAGCTCCTATGTATTCGAAAGAATCTTTACATGCGGCAATTGTTGAAATTTTTGTTGGAAAACGGGCAAAAATGAGATATACAACGATTCAAAATTGGTCAAATTCCATTTTGAATTTAGTAACACAGCGTGCTTTGGTTGACGATGATGGTCTAATGGAATGGGTTGATGGGAATATCGGATCTAAGTTATGTATGAAATATCCTTGTTGTGTTCTGAAAGGTGATAGAGCTAGGGGTTCAACAATATCCGTTGCGGTTGCCGGCGAAGGACAATTTCAGGATACTGGAGCCAAAATGATTCATCTCGGAAAGGATACCTCTTCTACTATTATTTCTAAATCAATTGCTAGAAATGGGGGGACTTCTAATTTTAGAGGTCAAATCCAAATCGCAAACCATGCTACGGGGAGTAAAGCTCATGAAGAGTGCGACACCTTAATTTTAGATAATTATAGTTATAGTGATACTATTCCTAATAATGAAGTTCATAATTCAACATCTTATCTTGAACATGAAGCAAGTGTATCCAAAATCAGTGAAGATCAGCTTTTTTATTTAATGAGCCGTGGCCTAAATAAAGAACAAGCAACACAAATGATCGTTATGGGTTTCTTGGAACCATTTAGTAAGGAACTTCCAATGGAATATGCAGTGGAGCTGAATCAACTGATAAAATTTGATATGAAAGGAAGCATTGGTTGAAACGTACCAAAAAGCATAATTAGGATTTTTTGTAGTAAAAGTTTACTGCAATTGATGAATCGAGTTGTTTTTTAGAAAATAACAAACCATAAAACATTTTGTGAATAGAAAACCATAGCAAAAGAATACCATCCATAACTAACTTCTTATGTTAGTTTAATGGATGGTTTTTCTATTTGCTTGAAATTGGAGAAATGAGTAAGAAAAGATTTACGGAAGAACAAAAGGGAAGTCTTAGGCAGCAATGAGAACATAAATTGGTTTGTGTAACGGAAAAAATACATCGTGTTTGAGATGGATTTAAGCGACTCTGTTTGGAAGAAGTAAAAAATCAACGCCTAACTAAACTTCATTGATTGCTGATTCATCATCGATGTTATCAAGTTCGAAAAAGGAATTCCTACGTAAATGGACAAGTGACATATTAGTATTTAGGATACTATATTGTGATTTTAGTAAAAAATAGATCTTATGAGGTAGAAACTTATTCATTTTATTAAAAAATACGATGAACTAGATAAGGACTTGGATACTTGTAGATAAAGGTTTTTCCATTATTTTGCATCAGCGCGGGTAGAAGTAAAATTAACTGTTGTATGTTTGATTAAAAAAATTGGACTGCATGAAAATCTTACTGTCCATAAAAATAAAAACTAGTCGATGCTTAAACTCAAAATTTTGGTGTCAAATGTTTCTTATAAGGTAAAACTTATAGAATTAAAGAAATTTTTCAAGAAAATAATACGGAAAAAAGTTAGAGTATTGCCTCTGGCACTAGAACAGCAAGCATAAATCAGATTATAGGGCTAAATGATAGAAATAACTTCTTTTAGAGCTCCTCGTTCACATCATGGCAATTTTAACCATAATAGTTGGATGCAAAGAAATGTTCCCGGGTAATGGACAACAGGTAATAAAAAAGGTTTGATTATAATAAAGACTATTTACTTGGTTAATTTCTAATAAAAAAGGTATATCTTATTTAAAACAAACAAAATATTAGGCGGTATAAGAAGGAATTAATTGTTATATGCTAAATTTTATCGATTTTCACTTAACAGGGGCTTGGAAATTTAAATTAATAAACCTTGGTTTGCACAGGTGA
>DHKM01000034.1 GCA_002404835.1 Caryophanales bacterium UBA4694
TTGATTCTCAATGTCAATTTCGGACAGTACGAAGGTAAATTCACCTTGACTCAGTCAGGGTCGATCAAAGTCGAGGAAGGAGAAGCCGCCACAAAACGTACTATCACTCTCTCCGAAGGTACAAGTGTCGAATACTACACCTCCAACAATGCCGAAAGCAAAGTAGAATCCTTGGGTGACCTCTATGATATGGATGTCTTCTATTTCTCCGTCAAGAACAAGGCCCAGGATGGAAAGATGCTTGTCACCACGCTCAAGATCGGCGGCGAAAAAGCAGATCTTAATACCTCTGATATCGGAAACGGAATCACTGCCTACAAAGTCACCGTCAGCGGAGACATCGAGATCAGCGTCGAAGAAGTCAGCGGTGTGAAGTTCACGATCGACGATCAGTCTGATAACTTCTCCGGAAACGATAGCGATGAAGTCTTCCTTGATCCCGAAACCGAAGAACCCATCAATATCAACAACGGATATGTCGAAAAAGGAACCAAGTTCTTCTTCAGCAATCGTTCCGGATTCACTTTGGTCAGTCTCAAGATCGGCGGACAGACCGCTGTACCTGTCGAAGACGAAATCTTAGGCGACTATTATGTTGCTACCGGAGACGTCGAAGCCGTGATTGATTTTGAATATTAGAACTACCTGATTAAATCAAAAAAGGACTGAGCCCAATTCAGGACTCAGTCTTTTTGTCAATTTATTGATTTAAGAAGGATTGTTTAAAAAGAACTAAGCTTTTATTGAAGTTCACAGAAAGCAAGTGCAAATCACTTTTTCAGTGAATCCAGTTTCTCTGTATACGTTATTCTATCATCAGACCCTAAGTATATATATTTGTGGGAAACCAATGCCGACGTTTCAGAATCTGCTTTCAGGATGTAATAATAATTTCCGTCTTCATCTTCAGAGTAATAAATATAATCGCTATATTGGTAGTATCCTTTTTTGGCGCATTTGTATGCTTCTTTGTTGTCGGCATCGATGTCGTTTTCCGGGTTTTCGCTGTAAAGGTATTCGCTGTATTTGGTTTCGCAGTCGATGGTCCTTGTATCAAGATCCAGATAATAGTTGGATTCTAGGCTAAGCCATCCGATGAAGCCGTCTTGGAAGTAATCCACATAATCCTTCGTATATCGGTCCTTGTAAAAGCGGATATAGAGTTTCGTATCGGATTGGTTATTCTCCTTGCTCGGTATCGTTCCTTTATTGCAGTAGATTATTTTCGAATCGGCACTTTTGTAGGAAAAGACAGGAGCATAGGTGGTACTGTAGCTTTTATTGAAGGAAGACTTGCTTCCTTCGACATAGATGAAGCTGCAGTCTATGATTCCTCTGCTTTTGGCTTTGACGCTAGAAGTACAGCTGGAAAGAAATAACGGAATCGAAAGGGCGATAATTGACAGTTTCTTCATGATCCACTCCCTTTTCTTATAGATTCTCGATCTTCTTCTCGGTCTTGGAAAGCTTGATCTGGAACGTGTTCATCTTGTCTTTCATGCCTTCCAAAGTTGAGGTTATGATTTCGTCGGCTGTGTTGGAAATCGAAGAACCCCTCTTGATGATCTCATCTGCATTCTTCTTGATATCAACTACCTTCTTATTCAAGGCTTCCAATGGTTTGTTGAGATACGTTTCCTTGAATTTCTCGAACTCCGCCTCGATCTCTTCCGAGGATTTGAATTTCTCGTCCTCTTTGGCCTTTTCCTGAAGAAGATAGGAGTATTTCTTTCCGAGATTCATCAGGATGCCTAAGAATGTCAGCATGTACTGAGGACGGACGACATACATGTTCTCGTATTCCTGGACTCTCAGTATCGGTACATCCTGATCCGTCTTCATCTCCAACTCGGAAACAAGAAGCGCGTACTCGCACTGCTTCTTCTTTCTGTCGGAATCAAGCTTCTTGAAGTAGTCCGAATTCTTCTTTTTGTTGGTGCTGTCCGGATTCTCGCTCTTCATATCCATGCAGGCACTTGTGACAAGGAAACGGTTTTCTCCCGTTCCGGAATAAGCCTTGAAGATGAAGTCGGCCTTGCTTCCGCTTCCCGTCTCTCCTTCGTTCTTTACCAAAGTGTTGTCCTTTTCCCAGGTGCAGTTTTCAAAACCGCCGAGTGTCTGGGCATTGTGGAAGCTGTCATTGCACCAGGATTCCAGATTCTCTCCGATGACCTTGACGTTGAGACTCGATTTGGTGCGGTTGAGTTCATCAAAGGCGGCCTTCAGGTAATTGTTTTCTTCCTTGACTTTGTCCACCTGGGCTTGCATCTCCTTCTCCTTCTGGAGAAGAGCGTTCTCTTTGGAAAAAGACAACTGCTGCTTTTCGTTTTCCAAAGCGCTGATTCTCTCTTTCAAGACCTTTTCCGCATTGCTAACCGCAATGGTAGTCTTGTCTTCGAAGGAGGCCTTCTGCTGCATAAGCTGGTTCTTCAGATCAGAAATCTGACCATTGAATTTGGTTTCGGTATTGATCCGGACAAGCTCCTTTTCCTGTTCGTTGGAATTCTTGAGGTTCTCGATTGCCGTCTGGTTCTCTTTCCTCATCTTCTCAAGTTCCGCCTTGTTTTTCTCGATGTCGGAATTCAGTTCTTGTATCTTAAGCTGGTATTGTGAATCCTTTCTCAGCTCTGCCTCTTTGATGCTGCTTTCTTTCTCTTTTGTGAGGAGGGAAATCTGCTCGTTGAGTTTGCTTATCTTTTCCAAATCCTCTTTTTCCTTCTCCCTGCTCTTGGATTCAAGACTGAGCTTGAGCTGTGAGAACTGTTTTTCATAATCCGCCTTCAAAGCGGCCTCGCTTGCCTTCTGTTGCTTCTCGAAATCGGCTTTTGCCTGTCTGACCATCTTGTCGAGCTCTTCGTTCTTGTTCTTCTGAATGAGGTTCTGGATAAAGGAAGAATCTATTTCACTGAGAGTGGATAAGTTGATGATATCCCCTTTCTTGGCATCCTGCATCAATTCCAATTTGGTTGAATCTAAAACGACGACCTTGATTTCCATATCTTTTTTTCCTTTCCTGATTTTGGATGAAAAGAGAACGCTTTTTCTCTTTTCGCAAACTATTATATGCACAAAATTTTTTGGTTGTCTAGAAAGAAATCAAAAATATTTTTTACTTCAAAAAGGTAAATTGATTCTAACTAAAATTTTTTATTATTTGTAAATTTATCATAAAATTGAAACTGATTGTATCTAAATCACTTGAAGCAATAAGCAATCTCAAGAAATAAAAGAACGTTGTATCATTATTAACACCATTAAAATCATAAAAAATAGAGGCGTTATGAGCGTTCATAACACCTCTATTTATCCGTCTTTTTCTTCCTTACAAATAAGGTGTAAGGACCTTATCTACTGCTTTGCTGTTGCCGTTATTGAAATCCGTATAAGTCTTCGAATAAGTTCCGATGTTTCCATTGTCTGCGAAGTTCTGATAGATGTAGATGACTTCGATCGAACTCTTGTTCTCGTTCTTTACGTTTTCCTTGAACCGGATTCCGGTACCATAAGGATAAAGGGTGTTTACGTAATCCTCAAGACCAAGTACGGAGCAGGTCTCTAGGGAGACGTTCTGGTTTTCCGAAGCATAGAGAACATACATATCATTAACTTCGTTGTAGCTGAACGTAGAGAAAGCTTCGAAGGCCATGTAGTCGGTCGGATAAGTCGTATATTCGATCAGGGAGTTTGTCGAAGAGCTGATGACTTCGCTTTCGATCTCGATTCCGTTTGGATTCAAGTAGAAGGCATGTATTCCGGAAGTGTATCCGGATTTGGAGGAAAGGCCTACATAGCCGACAGAGGCATGTTCAGCATCCGGATTGGCGTATTCGATGTACATATAGTCCTTTGTGTAGTATTCCGTGGCATATAGCTCCATGGAACCATCCTCGAGGTCCTTGTACTGATAGCAGCGGTACGAATAATTTTTGAGAAGATCCTTCATCTTCGATTCCGTATCATCGTCTTTTCCGCCGTTTTCGATGTACTGATCGAACTCCGCATTGCATTCCCGTCCCAGGCTTGAGAAGGTGATGGTAAACTTCGTCTTATAGACCTCGGTCTCGAATTCGAGCAGATAGCCGTCTTTTACGGTACAGGTAAGATAAGATGTGTTCAGAAGAAGCTTCTCCTCCTCGCCTGAGGAAGAAAGGATGCCGGCCATATAGTACAGCATCAAGAACGAACTCGGGTCGATCTTATAGACATTGGATTCATCCAGCGTCTCTATTTTCAGGCTGTCGATATCGATTGTCTCCAGAGAAGGAACCAATGAAGAAGTATAAAGACCTCTCAAGAACCTTCCGTTGGAACCGACGAGGAATTTCGATGTCGCTTTTATGCTTCCGTCCTTCTTCTTGATGAAGGAGAAGATACCGCCTTTTGTCTCTCCGTATCCCTTGTTGGTGTAGACAGTTTCGCCGCTCTGGTCTGCAGCATAGAGATAGACGGCATTCTTACTGTAGGAGATGGTTTCGACAAAAGAAGGAGAATTGACATCCACGATGAATCTTCTGTCCTTCTGATACAGGGCAAGAATATCTTCAAGCTCCAGATTCTCTTCCGGTTCTTCCGACTTGGAAGAAGAATTCGAAAGGGAAGAGGAAGTCGTCTTGGATATGTTCGTACTGGTACTTAGGCTTTGACTCTGTTTTGTGCTAGTACCAGTCGATTCTACGGGAGTACTACAGGAACAGAGAGAAAGGCTCAATAGGCAGAGAAGGAATCTATTGGTTGACATTTTCATTAAGGAATTCTCCGATAAAGCTTACCAGCCCGTCTGCTTTCTTGAAATTGGAATATTCGCTCTGGAACATGGAATAGGAAGTGATGTTGTTGGAGTCCGTCGTGGTGACCACATAGATGAGATCCAGGATGGAAGAGGAAAGATCCGCCGTGTTCTTCTCGACGTGGAATCCGCAACTGTATGGCTTATACGTGTCCTTGTAGCTTGCAAAGCCCATGAAATCGCAGACCTCTCCGACCATGGTGTTATCCGTGGTGAGGAAAGCCTTGTTGGGCGTGTTGTAGTCCATGGTCTCAAGTGCGGAATCCTCGAATACCGAAAGGTGGGTCGGATACATGCTTGTCTGGGCCAAGGTCTTTCCTTCCTTGGCAACGCTGCCCAGGACCAGCTTCTTCTTTCCGTTTTCCGTCTTGACGCTGAAATTATGGATATCTCCGTTGTAATCGATATATCCGTAATCCTGATGCGTTTCGTCTTCGACCTCGTCATAGTCGACAAAGACCGCATTGGGAAGATAGTACATCGTACCGATATGCTTGTTTCCGGTCGAGTATCCCATATCCTCCGTATAGTTGTTCTCGCTCTTCATGAGATGGACGATTTCCTTCAGTGTATCCTTGCTGGAAGAATCGTTGGGACCCTTTCCGCTGTCCAGGAAGGCCTTGATGTCAGGAAGGGAAGTACTCCCGATATCGGAAATGATGCCGGTGGCGTTTCCGAACTCACCGTAATCGAAGAAGACTTTGACGTTGTCTCCATCCAAGGAAAGAGTGACTTTCTGCAGGTTGTATTTACAGGAAGTGTAGTTTGTCCTCATAGTCGTAAAGGCAAGGACGGACAGGGTTTCGTTGTCTTTGATCTCGATGGTATTGTCATCGATCTTGTTGAAGTCAAGATAATAGAGATCGATGTTGTTGAAGGAATGGATGCCGTTTTTAAGACCGGTGATATAGCTTCCCTCATCCGTACAATAATCTCCGGCAACGATTCCGTCTCCTTCCACCGTATATTCGAAGACCTTGTTATCATAAACGGCATAACCGACGGAATCATCCGGATCCATGTTGTCCTGAGTGTAGACGGCATAAGGTGTGAACTTATCCACGAAGTCAAGTTTGGTCACCAGCTCCTCGGAAGCGTTCAAGGAAACTCTCTTTACGCTATAGGTATAGTTGAGCGTAGAAGAGATGGCCTCAAGCTTTGCCTTGAAATTATCGGGAAGGACAGGATTGACCTTGGCTCCCTTTCCGGAAGAAAGGTAGTTGTTGATGGTATCCAGCTTTGTTGTACCCATATCGGAAACGGTTCCGACAAGGGTATCCATACTGGAAGAATAGGATGGCTTGAACTTGATTTCGACCTTGAGCATGTCGCCTTTCATGACTGTTAGTCTGACACGGGTGATTTCACTCAAAGTGAAAGAACCATCCTCATAGCCAAGAAGGAAGATAAGAGTATAGAGATTATCCTGGTTTTCAGAAAGATTGTCCATCTGGTAGGTGTTTCCGGTGACAATATCGCTCGGCATGGTCGAAACGTCGATGTCGTGGAACGTCCGGATGGCCTTACCAGAATAGAGTCCGATGACCTGGTCCTTGTTTTCGTCTCTTTCGACAAGACCGGGAGTGACAGTCTCACCATCCAGCTTGTATTTGAAGACCTTGCCGTCATTCTCTTCTGCATACCCGTAATGTCCGATTCCCGTCTGAGTGGAATCAAAGTACATGGCTTTCTCGGTGAATTTCTTTGTGACGGTGCTGCCTCTTAAGGAATTTGTCGTCGTGAAGGTGTAGTTCTTGCTGGCCTTAAGCGTGTCCAGAACCTCCGTCAAGGACTTTCTGGTCGTATCCGTCTCTTCTCTTTCATAGACCGTGATGAAGAAGGAAGTTCCCACGATATCCGGATCATTGGATGTGACCGTAACTTCCAAAGCCGAGGAAACGGTATTCAATACGTCTCCGTCCTTGATGGAAAGCGTATAGTCTGTAGTCGATTCCGTATCCCGTTTGACTCCGTTGATGTATTTGACGATATTGACGCTAAGTCCAGTAGAAGAGAACTTCTGTCCCTCATAGTATTCCGTGATCGTCGGTGTGCTCTTGATTTCCAGCTTGGTGATGTTGTCGTCCTCGTCTGCTTCCTCGACCAGAATCTTGAATGTGGCCGGAATCACGTTGTCCGTCAGTCCCTTGACCGTAAGCGTGAACGTCCCGGCTTCGGTAAGGATAGTCCCTTCCTCAGGATCGCAGACATAGTCTTCCGTCTCCTCCTTTTTTCCGGTCTCGACATCCTCGAGGCTGACGATCATTCCGGTATAGGTGATGGCCTCTCCGACTTTGTAGGACCTCTTCGGCTTGGCATCGATGACGATCTTCTTCAGACTGTCATCCTCCTTGGTACCTGTCGACGGCTTGGAAGAGGGAGTGCTGGGTCTTGCGGTATCTGTTTTCTTGTCGGAAAGAGAAGTATCGCTTTTCTTTTCGGAAATAGGAGCCTTGGAAAGAGAATCCGGTTTCGAGGCATTGCTATTTGTACCGCAGGAAGCAAGAGAAAGAAGAAGACAAAGACTACCTAATGTGATGATATTTTTTTTCATATTCTTTTTTCCTTAGTTGTTTTTCGTGAAACCGATGTATCGGGAATAGTAATCCGACGTCGGACAAAGAATCATCAGTTTCAGATTCTTTCCATCCCAGTCATTGTCCAGAGTGACCGCGTTGATTGAAATGGGTGCCGAACTATCTACTTCGAAATATTTGTCCTTGTCATGACTGGTGACGACAAAAGAAAGCTTGAGGTCAACGATGGAATAGGTTCCGTACATGTTTCCGTCGTCTCCGATCATCTCGAAGGTGGAATCCTCCTTGAACGTCAAGGTGTATCCGGAACCGGAATACGACTTATCGATCAGAAGTCCCTTTGCCTTTTCATCCGTGATGGTATCATCAGGATCTGTGAACTTGATACTGTATTTCTTTTCCAGGGTTTGGGCCTTGAAGACAAGCTCATAGGTTCCTGCTTTTTTAGAGGTGACGGAATAGATCGGATGCGTATTCTGATAAAAATCGGTTTCCTTGGTGATCGTTACGTCAGTGTCGCTGCAGGTAAGAGAGAATTCCTGGTCAGCTCCGTTAGGATAGACGCTGGCCGTGAACTGTAGGGAGGAATTGATGTTGGCTTTGATTACAGTAGAGGAACAATAGGAGAACGAGGAAGAAGAATCCGTCCTGAACCTAACATCCATGCTGGTCGGATTTGGAGGAACGACTGCGAAGGTCTGGGTGAATTCCTGGTTCTTGGAATTGACGAAGGTGACGGTGGCAGTTCCTTTCTTCAGGCCCTTCAGCTCGATTCTTGAGTAGGTACTGTCGTCTTTGAGGACATCTTCATTGTCGATGGATTTGACGCTGATCTTGTCGATCATGTTTGTCGCATAGGGATGAGCGCTGTCTATAGGTACGATTTCGGTAGAACTTCCGATTCTGATCTTGTAATGACCATCATCGTCCTTCTCGGCATTCTCGTCCGGAACAAATTCCGGAGAAGAGAAGTACAATCCCGAAGGGGCAAACTCGGTGTCGCTATCTCCAGTCCTGTTTCCATAGGTGGCCTTGAGGACAAGGGAAACATCCTCTTCCGGAACAGCATCCGTCTTGATGGCATGGTTGGTCATGTCATAACCGTTCCTATCATATTCTTTGTTTTTGTATTCGAGCTTGGTGATGGCATTTGCCGAATTGAATTCCAAAGTCAGGGAAACATCATAGTAGCAGGTGGAATACAAGGAAGCACTTGTATCCTCGCCTTTGGCAGACAAGGTGATCTTGTCCTCTTCGATGGTCCACCGATTCAATTCGGAAAGGGCGCTTCTTCCGAAGTAGCTGGAACTGGTGAGGAAATTCTCGGCGATGGAAGCAAGACCATAGGAAGAATAGCCGAGATCCGAATCATAGAAGAGCCTTGACTTGTTCTGGTAGTCCATCTGGCTGCTGTTTGTGAAATAGGCATTGGCCTCGCTCATCTTGTTTTCGAGGTTGTCGTAGGTGAAAGAATAGTATTTGTTGTCATCCTCGCTGATTCCGCTATAGGATTTTGTATCCTCGATCGGATCGTCGGAATCCTTGTAGATTTTCTTTTCCGTTACGATGTGGGCATAGTCCGTTCCATTGGAATAGACCTTGGAAGAAACCTTCTTCTTCTTGGACCGGTAGGCATTGGGATTTGAATAGTCTTCCTCATAGGAAAGGACAGAACGATATTCATAGTCTTTTCCCTTTTCGATCTTCTCTTTTACGGAATCCAGATGCATGTCGTAGCTGTCTTTTACGGTGACAGCCGTTTTTGAGGTAAACCCACCATCCTGCGTTGTTACGGTAATTGTGGAAGTTCCGCTCTTCAAAGCGGTCAAAGTCCCATCCGCATCCACCTGTACGACATCCTCGGCGGAAGAAGCGAAGGTGACATTCTTGTTTGCACTGTCCTCCGGAAGGACGGTATAGCCAAGCTTCTTTGTGGTTCCTACCTCCAGAAGAAGATCCTTGTCGCTTTCCACGCCGGTCACATGGATGACGGCGACATGGAAATCCAGGGAAGAGGAAAGTCTTTTTCCCGTCTTGTTTTCATCCAGACAGGAGACACTGATTGTGGCTTCTCCTTCCTTCAGGGCAGAAAGCAGCCCGCTTTGGTCTATTGAAAGAACATCCGGAGCCGAAGAGGCAAACTGAAGATCGACGACCTTGGCATTCTCCGGATAAAGGGAATACTCAAGCTGAAGCGTGTTTCCGATACTCAAAGTGGTGGAAAGAGGCTCCGTAAGGGAAAGACTCAGAACCTTGACATGGCTAACGACTAGGGAAACGGTCTCGGTCTTGCCTTCGAAGGAAACCTGGACAGAAGTCTCACCTTCCTTGATGCCGGTAAAGACAAAACCAATTCTTGCTGCACTTTCACCTACAACGGAGATCTCTACCTCATTTTCACCTAGAGATGTCTGAGAACCGTTGCTGTAAAAGGCCTTGACGGAAAGCGTCGCTTTCTCTCCGATGGCAATCTCGCTTTTATCGAAGGAAACCTCGAGTTTAGTCAATGTCTTTGAAGAAGCAGAGCTTTTCTTCGATTGGGAAGAAGAATCGCTGATGGACGGCTTTGAAGAAGCAGAGTCCTTCTTGTCTGAGATATTGGCTTTTTCGGAAAGCGGACTCTTCTGGCTTTCGGAATTGCGGACTTTGTTGTCACATCCGGAAAGAGAAAGGATGGCAAGAGAACCCAACATCACAATATGTTTCTTTTTCATATGAATACTCCTTAATGCAACCTCTATTATGAACGCTGAAAGCACTTTGCGCAATTGAAAAAGAAGGAAAGAAAACAAAAAAAGAAAACGTACCTTTACTTAGCCCTGTCAGAACACCGCATACAATTGCCATCACCTAAACTATATTCGCATTTATTTTTTATTGTCTTCTGTCCTGGCTTAAGTCAGTGAGTAAACCAACTGCACGGAAAAATACTACTTAAAACTTTAACGTGAATTCCCGAAGGAATTCCATCTACCCCTTCTTTCTCGGCCGGAGTTTGTTTGTCTCCGGCACCTCGATCTTCTGGCGCAGATAATACCGAGGAAGGATTCTGTCGGTACCATATTCCCCGTTTGATACCAGGATGAAGAATCCGCCGTTCATCAGTTCCTCGCACGCCTTGCTGTTTTCGGGTATGTTCTTCCTTTCTGACATCCTTATGGTGTCATAGGCCTGTGAGATTTTGTCCAGGCAGACATAGGCATGGACCTTTCTACCGCTGAACGGAACATCCTGATATAGAAGAGCCTCTCTTCGTACCAGACGAAGTTTTTCTTCCTTTCAGGATTGCCGGAATATTTTCTCTTCAGGTTCCGTAAGAGGACCGTCTTGCCATTTAGCCTTGTGATGAAGCCGATTTTCATGGTCATCGGTCTTCTGATGTTCGAAGTCGTACAATACCCCACATCAGACAGTGTCATCGAAGACCTTTCCGTTGTGGCTTGAGACCGCGGTTAAGGAGCAGTGGACGTCGTTGATGATTCCGGTGCTGTGATGATGACCTTGGTTCCGGTTTTGAATGTCTCCCGTTCATAGTATTTCCTCAGTATGGCGGATTTTGTCTCCTTCTTTCCGAGCGACACCTGCTTCTCCTTGACCGCATTCTTTCCGATGCGCCTGGATTTCGAGGCATTGGCGTAGAGCATGTGTCATGATGTGCGAGCCTCAAATGTAGATATACTTGCCTGTAGATCTACTTGATACCACTTCCGTGCTTTCAGGAACACAAAAAATCCTATAAACACGGGAGTTTATAGGATTGAGCATTCAAATGAAGGTAGAATTCCAACGGAAATTAACGTTTAATCGAACTATCCGTCTTCTTTGATATATTTTCTCTTTTATATATTGATATTTTCCGGCTTCAACAGGAAATCAAAGATATTCATAAACAATACACCGTCATCGTTATAGTACGTTGGCGAGATATCTCCCGTAATCACTATTTTTTTAAACGAATCGTTTATTTTTGTAAACGGTCTTATCTCTTGATTACGCTTTTCCTCGGTCGGCATAGAATACGCCGACTGTATATAATAACGTTTAGAACCAAGATTACATACAAAATCGACTTCTAACTGTTTGCGAACGCCTTTCTCCCTCGTATTGATCATGCCTACGTCTACCGAAAAACCGCGCAATCTTAACTCGTTATAAATCATGTTTTCCATCGAATGCGGTAGCTCGAACTGTCTGAAATTTATTCTTGCGTTACGAAGTCCGAGATCGGAAAAATAGTATTTAAGGGGCGTATCGATATAAGCTTTTCCTTTTATATCGTATCTCGTGGCAGCCTCAACCAAAAAACAATCGGAAAAATATTCGAGATATTTTTTAATCGTTATCGAAGTTATATTCGACTTTTTGATAGAATGAAACGTGTTTCTAAGTTTCTCGGGATTGGTAAGCGAGCCGATAGACGAAGACAAAATATTCAATAAATCTTCTAAATCGGCTTTGTTTCTGACCTTATGGCGCAGCACTATATCCTTTATATAAATCTCGTCGAAAAGACGTTTCAGCATTAGCGATTTGTTTTCCGCGCCTTCTCTTAATACAACCATGGGAATACCGCCGTAAAGCATATACTCCGTAAGTCCGTCATATTTATCACCTTTATAAACAGACATGAATTCGGCAAAACTAAGCGGTTGCATGTGTACTTCATCACCACGGCCAGCGAACTCGGTTATAACGTCTTTTGATAAAAACTTTGCATTACTGCCGGTTACATATACGTCTACGTTATCCATGTGCAGATAACTATTCAACACAGACTCAAAACAGTCTAAAAGTTGTACTTCGTCAAGCAACAAATAATACGTTCCGTTGTCCGTCATTTGGTTTTGAACATATTCCATAAATTTGTTTGGATCGACTTTCCGTTTTTCCTTTTCGAGAGCAATGATATTTTCGCCTATCTTATTTAAGTTTGAATTAGAGTCAAACGCAAACTTTATGATATGACTTTCTTCAACGCCCTCACTTTTCAGATAATTGTAAAAAAGCGTATTTAAGAGATATGATTTTCCACATCGACGAATACCGGTTATCACTTTTATAAGACCATTTTGCTTTCTTTCTATTAGCTGCTTCAAATATAAATCACGTTTAATTTCCATTGTTTAGCCCGTTTCTAAAATAGATTTTTGGCATTATTGCCACTTTTCTATTCTATTATACTGCTTCAAAGATAAAAAATTAAGTTCTTTTGCGGGGGAATTCATAATTTTTTAAAAACTCATTTTTCCAATCTTGTGTTGACTTTGGGCAATTTATATTTTCGCTTGGGAAAATAACTTATATAGCCATTTTAACTTACGCGACTATCATGTCTTTCTCTTTTTTGCGTATCTGAAAAAGTCTTGTCGCCAAATTAAAAAATACGGCTTAAAACTGAAAGCTGAATAATTTAAACGCTGCTGTAAGCCTCTTATCGTTTACACCGATTGACCACTACCAATTTTTTTGATTTTCCGTGGTTGTAGAAAGACAAAACAAAGCAGAAAATGGCTGAAAGCGCAAAAAACAATTTCAAACTGGAAAAAAGTGTCCGGCTTGAAGCTAGAATGTGCTCAAAAGCTAATACAAGGAGGCTTTTAATGAAGACGGTTGCTGTTTCATCTTATGGACACTCTTTATTATGTCACTATATGATTCTCCGATTTATCGCCTTTCGTCGTCGCGTTGTAGCACAGTGAAAAGCGAAAG
>DHKM01000015.1:0-3433 GCA_002404835.1 Caryophanales bacterium UBA4694
TTTATCTCATCATCATAGGTCTTGAACTGCTCCTTAGGAACCTGGACCGTGATTTTTTCTTCCGCCCCCGGTTTGAGCAAGGATGTTTTCCGATAGCCGACAAGTTCTACCGATGCCTTTTCGATTCCATTCTCCCGGTCGAACTGCGTATAAGGCTTCTGGAGATAAATCTGAACGACATCCTTTCCTTCCACCTCCCCATCGTTTCTGACCACGACAGAGACGTCATACCCATCTTTGGATTCCTTCACTTCATATCCGGAATAGGAGAAGTCGGTATAACTGAGTCCGTATCCGAACGGAAATGCGACTTCCTCCCCATAGTCCCAACCTCCAGAAGATTCTTTCACGCCGCTTGTCGAATCGGCATGGTTCTCTCCGAGAACAAAATCCTCGTATCTTGTCTCCATATACCGATATCCGATATAGATATCTTCCTGATAGGCAAGATACATCCTCTGACGGTAGATTCCGTTTCCCTGTTCATTCAACCCAGAACAATCCCCACCATACTGATAGCTTCCATCGTTGACCGTTGACGGAAAAGCCTCCAGGTTATAAGCATAAGTATCCGTAATCCTTCCGCTAGGATTTGCCTTTCCGGATAGAATGTCGGCTACACCGCGGATACCGCTTGTTCCGACCTGTCCGATCCAAAGACAGGCATCAATCGAAGAGAAAAATTCCCTCCTGAATTCATCCAGCATGATCGGATTGGCTGTATTGAGGAGAAGAACCGTCTTCTTGAAGGTTCCATCCTCTTTCAAGGATTTTATATTGTTAAGCAATGCCTTCTCCTCATCGGTAAGAGCAAGGTAGTTTCCCTTGGTTTCACTTTCCTCAGTATTGGAATAATGAAGATCGGAGTATTCTCCACCGCTTCTTGAGATGACCACAAAGGCACAGTCACCGTATTCACTATAGGAGCTTTTCACCTGTGAAGTGTAGGCCGACTGCGGAACCTCGTTGACTTTCCACTTCTGTCCTTCCGTGCAGGAAGCCTTCGGATTCGTCCTGGTATACTTTGCTCCTGCCCCAGTCTTATAGAAATTCCACAAAGTTGGATTGACGATAAAACCGCCGTCCTCTTCCAAAGCCGTCTTTAGATCGACGGACTGGCTCTTATTGGGATTAGCCTGACTGACGCTTGTGACATAACCAGACCCAGAGCCCGTCTCAACCAAATCGACAGAAGAATGAGAAAAACAGGAGACCTTTGACTCGGAAGCCAAAGGAAGTGTCTTCTCCTTGTTCCAAAGAAGGGTCGCACCTTCCTTTTCAACCTCCCTGATGATATCTGTGTCCTCAGAGAAAAGAAGGTCGCCATCGACATCCCCATAATCAGATTCGAAGAATGTCTTCTTTTCGGCATTCGGATCATCGACCTTGATATAGTCGCTGGTTCCGAAAGCCATATTCAAAGCAGCGGAGTACTTATCCTGACAGACATAGCTTCCGACATAGCCGGCTACCGTAAGAATTCCGGTTACACCAGTAAGGACAGAAAAGACCTTTCGATTCAGAAATCTTCTTTGCTTCATAAATTACCTCATTTCATTTTCTTGACACGGATCAGAACTTCCGCAGAAACATAATAGAGAAGAGAAGCCGAGAACAGGACAGTTAAGACGACCTCGACCGTCTTCAACGTATTCGGCCATTTGGGAGGAATGACGATGATTTCCATGGAGTTGTCGATTCCGTTCATGGCATTGGAATGAACGACCGTATAAAGGATCCGATGAGCACTTTCCCTCATGGCCCAGGCCACAGCTCCGTATCCGGTCTTGTATTTATTCAGTTCAGAAGCATCCCTTGTTCCATCCGGAAGATCATTTCCGGCCATGATTCCACTACCAAGTCCCATATATCCGCTATCAAACCAGTCCGTAACCACAAATCCCTTCATTCCGCATTCCTTACGGAGAAAGACAGTGAGGAGGTTATAATCCTCTCCGCACCAATAAACTCCGAGACGGTTGAATGCAGACATGATATTGAAGGCATTCCCGTCTTCGATTGCCATCTGGAACGGCTTAAGGTAGATTTCCCGCATTGTCTGCTCATTCACCCAGGTCGAAATACCGTTTCTGTTGCATTCCTGATCGTTCAGAACCAGGTGTTTGTTATAGACATAGCAGCCTTTTGACTGAACTCCCAAAGTTTCATTGGTGACCATCTTTCCGACTAGATAGGGATCCTCACTATAATATTCGAACGCTCTTCCTTGATAGGCACATCTGCGGATATTTAGTCCCAGTCCGTAGATGCCGTTATATCCGGCCCAAAGAGCATCTTCACCGATCATCACACCGACGCGCCCAGCAAGAGCATCATCGAATGTAGAGGCAATCATGCCGTTGGAAGGATAGCAGATCGGTGATTTGTCCTTATCCTGGTCATCCCTCTTGACAGCCAGTCCACGGTTGTTCTTGCTGTCGTCGCCATAGGTATAACTGTTCCCTCCAACGACACCGCATGGACCGTTGTGTTCTTTTGTCCTTGGCTTGACGATTGAACTGATTCCAGAGGTAAGACGAAGTCCATCCCTAAGAAGCTCGACTGTCTCATCCCAGGAAAGCTGATTCAGCAGCTCATCCCAGAACGGATCGTCATAGCTGATTTCCTCTCCTTCGCTGTTTTTCATCAGATCGATGAGGTTGAATTTGTGCTCCGCATCATATGTCGGATATTCGATATCATCCTCTTCTATTAGACCATCACAATCGATCTTCATATCTTCCTTCATTTTGTCGGTTTTGAAAAGAGAAACATTGTTGCTCAAAAGATTTCCATTGGCATCAACACCGAGTTTTACCGTTTCGTTAAAATCGTTTCTTGAAATATAATTCACATATTGGTCACCACTACCATCATATCGGTTGATATCGGCATGATCGAACAGATTTGTAATATCATAGTCTGTGTTTTTGGTCCTGCTATATGTCTTCCAATCGACATTCTCGATGATGACGCTTTTCATCTTTTGAGTGTCATCTCCTAAAAGCCTATCGACAGCATCATGGCTGTTTTCGGCCAGGATGAACCGATATGTTCCGTTTTCAAGAAGATAGGTCTTCTGATTATAGGAATCATAAGAGGCAAAACTCCTCCTATCGACAATCATGCTGATTGTTTCTTTTTCACCTGGCTGAAGTTCTCTTGTCTTCCCATAACAGGAAAGCTCGACAGCCGGTTTCTCGATTCCGTTTTCCTTATCATAATCCGTATATGGTTTAGAAAGATAAACCTGAACAACTTCCCTTCCAGGCACGTTTCCTTCGTTCTTGACGGTGCAGGAAACAAGATACGCATCCTGCTTCTTGTCATATTCCACTTTGAAATCCGTCTTGGAAAAACTCGTATAGCTTAGTCCATATCCAAACGGATAGGTAATTGCCTCATCATAGCTGAAATCACCTGCCGTCTTATT
>DHKM01000015.1:3520-5541 GCA_002404835.1 Caryophanales bacterium UBA4694
CCTTCCTGATAGACCAGATAATTATCTGAATTGCTGTTTTTTGTGGCCATCCTACCATTGGAATAGGCAAAGCGTCCGAAATTGGAAAGCACCGGATTAAAACAGTGTCTGTTGTAGAAGATTTCGGAAAGCCTTCCAGACGGATTGACTTCGCCAGTCAGGATTTTGGCAACACCGTCAAGTCCGGAAGTACCGACATCGCCAATCCAAATACAGGCATCGATACCATATCCTTCATCATAGAGAAAATCAGTCTCAATCTGGTTTGCAGAATTCAAAATAACGATGATTTTGCTGTAGATCCCCTTGTCCTTGAGGGCCTTAAGGCCTTCCAATGTCTTCCGTTCTGCATTGTTCAGACTGAGATAGTTTCCATTGAGAAAATCGTTTCCGCTGTTGAACATATTGGCCTGATTCTTGCTCGGAGAAAGATCGATATTCTCTCCTCCCGTCCTTCCAATCACATAGATGGCAGCATCGGAATAGTCCATATCTTCCTTGCTGGCTGTTGTAACCGTGGAAAAATCCTTTTCCTGGATTTTCGACCACACTCCGACCCCGGAATTGTATTTCTTTCCATAAGAGAGATATTCCTGATAGAGTTTTCGGTTATAGTCGATACCTGCCTTTTCGAAACTTGACGGAAAACTGCTTGCCGTAGAAGCATCCATGCTCCCAGATCCCGAACCGGAATAGACCGGAGCAGCACTCGTTGTCCCGAAAAGGGAGACTCTCCGATGGCCTTCCTTCAAAGGAAGAGCTCCGTTATCGTTTTTCAGAAGAACGCTGCCTTCCTCAAGAACCTTGCTGCAGGTCTCTTTTCCAGCTTCCATGACCTCACTGACGGAATCATAGTCCGATTTGAAGTATTCAAGGGCGGAAGGATCATTTTCATTCTGATCTTCCTTGTCTTTGACAATCGTACCTCCTTCATGAAGAAGAGAATTGACATATCCCTGATTCTCCATGGCAATAGCTCCAAGAAGATAACTAGCCCCACAAAGAACGGCAAAAACATTGAGTCCGATTCGACTGGACAGACGAAGTGCTTTCTTCATTTCATTTGACCTCCTCTTTCATCTTCGGTCGCATATAGAACAAGATATTGCTCAACAAAGTGGAAAGGAAGAAAAAGACAAAACTCACATAGAATCCAACGGAAATATCGCCGAGTTTATCGAAGGAAAAGCCGCTGTAGAACACCTCGCTGAAATAAAGATAGATCGCATGGATAAAGAAACCGATTCCGAGAAGATCAAAGCTAAAGAGTACAAGTGAGGCATACTCCCTTGTCAATTCAAAAAGAACAAGCAAAGCAAAAAGAACAGAACCGACAATCGGAAGGATGACGGATACCAGAGAAAAATATTTCGTATCATCATGGTAGAATCCAAGGTAGACAAAACCGGACAAAAAGGACAGAACGAAGCAAATCAGAGACATGACGGAATATCCCTTCTTCTGTTTACTGAAACAGGTCATCATATGTTTTTCCTCCCTAATCAGACAATTGCTTTTCCGGCAATGAAAGAAGTCAATGCATTCTTATTTCCATTTCCGAGATTTCCTTTTCCGTATTGGTTCACAATATGGCGGATTCCGGACTGATTGAACGACTTGAAGTTGGCAATCATGGCATGATAGATCATAATTCCCTCATTGGATGGGACCTCAATCGCATGATCCATGACAATTCTTTCGGAAGTATCGTTATGGACATAATAGACACCAAGTCCATATGCCTGGTGACTTGTCACCTCATCGGCAACCTTATGACTGGAATATCCTTGAGACTGATTCCCGATCAGATCAGGATTGGTCCAGCTATCCTGGTTGGGAGCATCATAAGGTGTCTCGGACTGATAGAAGACCATATACCCGTCTTCCCCGTCCCAATAGGTTTGGTACTTACCGAAATGTTCCACCATAAGCCCATAAAGTTCGACACGGTCTCCATGGATGACGGCTCCTCTTGGAGAATAATTGTCGATACCGTCAGGATTGTCCCATCCGACACCGAA
>DHKM01000015.1:5654-6940 GCA_002404835.1 Caryophanales bacterium UBA4694
TGCTATCCATGCCATGGTCTGCTCTCCAGAGCCAAAAATTGTCACCGATGACATCATTGGAATTGATCTGCATCGTTTCCAAAGCACCGGTACTTCGTTCTAGAAGCCCTCCAATGCGGAAGAAAATGTCATTTAGACAAATCGGGTTCGAAGCATGATCCTTGTCGTTCTTTTCCTTTCCGATTCTAAGCATCGTCTCGGCTTTGCTTCCACTGTCTAATAGAAGTCCGCTGATTCGGATTCCGTCAACATCCTCTGTCACGATAATGGAGTCACTGTTGTTGGAAGTGGAACGAAGCGTTGCCATACCGATACCAAGAACAATCGTATCCGGAGTCTTTATCTCAAGAGGTTTGTCGATATCATAGATTCCCGGAGTAAGCAACAGATGTTTCTTCTGAGAAAGTGCTTGATTCAGGGAAGCCGAGTCGTCCCCTTTTCCTGCAACATAGAATTTTGAAATCGGAACGAACTTTCCTTCCGTGTCATCATTCCAACTTACACCGACTTTATCCTCAAGAATGGAAGGAACAAATACGCCATATCCTTTCTTCTCATCAAAGACAAGATAAGGTTTTTCGACTGCCTTCTTTGTCTTCTCAATCAAAGTGTTGTGAACATTCGGGAAATCATCCTCGATTTCACCTGTACATCCGGAAAATACCATGTTAATATCGCTTTTTGTCCACTTACCCATCTCCACGTTGCGATTGAACCACTGCTGCTGGGTGAGATTCACAATCCTTTGTTGAACCTTGCTGTCGGCAAGAAAGCCTCCGGAAGAATACCCATTATCGGAAATATCCAGATTCTTCTCGAAGTTCATCCGTCTTAGGAAAGTAGCCTGCGAAACATGAAAGACACTGTCCTCCTTGGTCGTATAGTTTTCCGCTCCGCACCAGAAATTACAAAGAGACCCGCTGGCAAGATAATTATTGTCTCTTCTCAAGGAATTCACACAGACCTCTTCAGGAGAATAGCCAAGGCCGTTTACGGTCGTATAGTAACCGATCTTCGTCTCGATATCGTATTCTCCGGGATGAAACAGTTGTGCGTAGCGATATTCCCCGAATTCATCCCACTGGTACCTCGCATATTTATAGTCGATCTTCTCCTGGATCTTCAAATCATCCATTCCGTCCGTGAAGACATCGACATTCTCGCCGAAATAGGAATAGATATAGGAAAAAGGTCTGCTCTTCTTTCCCGATGCGTCGACAAAGGTAAAATAGCTCTCGATGTTCTTTGTCTTGAACGCCTCTCCGTAACGGATAGAACCGACCTTG
>DHKM01000040.1 GCA_002404835.1 Caryophanales bacterium UBA4694
TTTTTTTTTTTTTTTCTTATGTCCTTTTGTTTATTAGTGTTGGATTTGGAAAAATAAACGGAAATCTAAAAAAAACTTGTCGGATTCAATCATTTGAAAGATGTGTCTATCTCGGTGTCCTTTGTTCTATCTTTATTGTAGATGGATTTCTTTGAAGAAAACGCTGACCTTTTATTGGGAGGGATTGATTCGTTTCTGGTAGTCATTTGATCTTGTTCTCAAATATGAAAAAAAGGGAATGCTTTTTCTGGAATACTATTTCGTAAGCAAACATCGGCGGCTGTCCTTTCAAGACCTTTAAATGACATTTTAAATTGAATTGAATCTCGAAGGTTGACCCTTATATAAGAAATGATTTGCTTTTTCCAATTCAGATGAAAAAGGCATTGATGTTTTCTAAGTGTTTTGGAATGCAAGGTGCTTCCTTATGTCTGGGAGTGGTACTGAGATTGGCGTTTTGGTTGTCGGATGCTTCTTTTTTTATTTTAAATTTCCATTTTTATGTTTCTTCCTTTATAATCTTTTCCTTGAAATGGAGGCTCCTTATGAGTAATGAAGTAAATGCCACGGAAAGGAAGACATCTTTCCGGGGATTGCTGTCCGGCTTGAAGTCATTCTTGATGAAGACGACAAACGGCATGGCAATCGGACTTTTCGGGACTTTGATCATCGGGACGGTGATTTCGCAGCTGGCAAAGATTCCCGGATTTGATTCAATCGATGTGATTGCCGGCGCCATCAAGGGATTGATGGGTGCCGGAATCGGACTTGGGGTTGCACTTAGCCTGAAGGTAAACGGCATCACGCTTGTAGCCATGATGGCAAGCGGCGCGCTTGGCAATTATGCCTTTTCGTTCTTCGACATGAAGCTTGGGACGATCTCCGATCCTCTTTCCTGCTATATTTCCTGTCTTCTCTGCTATTTCGGAATCAAATGCGTCATGAGAAAGAAGACTCCGGTTGATTTGATTCTGATTCCGCTCGTTGGTCTGTTGTTCAGTATTGCCTATTGCTATCTTCTCAGTTATTTTGTCCACTATGTGACTTTGGGAATCGGTTCTCTGATCAAACTGAGTTTCGATTATGTTCCTCTGCTCATGTGTATTGTTGTTTCGGTATTGGTCGGTATGGCTTTGACTGCTCCGATTTCTTCGGTTGCCATCTGCGTTGCCATCAATATCGGAAGTGTACCTCTTGCAGCAGGTGCTGCCGTGATCGGATGTTCGGTCCAGATGCTTGGATTTGCTCTTGAGACTGCCTATGACAATAAGATCGGTTCAACCTTGGCTGTGGGTATCGGGACTTCGATGCTTCAGTTCAAGAACATCATCCGCAAGCCTCTTATCTGGCTCCCTACGATTCTTGCCAGTGCCATCCTTGGACCGTTTGCCATGCTTTTCTCCTTCAAGAGCTCGTCTGTCGGTGCCGGTATGGGAACTTGCGCTTTTGTCGGTCAGTTGGAATCTTTCGCTGCGATGGAATATGATCCGCTTGGTTGTGTGTATATTGTTCTGTTTACGATTGTCATACCTCTTGTTCTTGTCTTGTTGATTGATTTTGTTTTCCGTAAACTTGGATGGATCAAAAAAGGCGATTTTTCCCTTGACAATGAACTGTAATCTGTGTCTTTGACAGTTGTCTTACATTAGAAAAGAAAACAGGATTCTGGGCAATTTGAAATGTTGTTCATTCCTGTTTTTTTCTTTGACATTTATGTTGTTTAGATCGATTCTTGAGTTGAAAAATCAATTTTTTCCGTTTGTCAAAAAAACAGGAAACGAATATCAGTTTATGCTAGCTTAATTTTGTTTAAAAGAAGCAAAAACAACGTAAATAATCGTTTTTTCCATAATTGTTGATATTGGTATTTATTTTAGAGGTTGTTTAATTCAAATTTTGACATTTATCGCTAAGTACTTCGTACTTTTATGTCAAAATTCGATATTTTTCGCAATTCAAGCGAATTTTACGAGAATTCTATCTTTTTTGCTTTTGAACATGATTTTGTTTAAGAATGTCAAATTTTGTTTATGTATTTTTCTCTATCAGATAGCGATAATGGAATCGTACGAAATGCTGATTGGCTCTATCGCTAAAGAAAGGAGACGAGAATCATATGAACAAAAGTGAGAATGTCTTACTGATCTTCTACAAATTCTTATCTGAGAAGAAGCTGACCAAAGAAGAAGTCATGAAGGAATGTTCCATCTCCTCCTTGACGTTTGCCAGGTATCTATCCGATATCCGGGATTTCCTTGAGAAGAACCTGAACTGTTATCAGGTAATCTATGATAAGAAACAGGATATTTACTTCCTGAAGCTGAATCCTTCTGTCTGCTAGTTCTTTGTCAATACAGAAATGTGGGAATTTTCTTTTCGAGTCTTTTTGCTTCGTTAGGCTTCCGAAACATTCGGAGCCTTTTTTTGAGCACTGAAAAAGGCATCCGAAGAAAGGATGCCTTTATCTTGTCTAGATTGTTGAATCGATGGAACCCGTCTTTTTCATCTTCCGGATTCCCAGTGTCGTGATGACGAAATGTTTTACGGTTTCCCAATCGGAATCATAATACATGGCTCCGATGATTCGCTCGACCAGGATTTCATCGCTTCCTTCGGGATGGAGTTTTCCTTCCTTGTTCTCATCTGCGAATTCGTTGTCGTTGTAGACAGATTTCCAAAGCTCGTGTTCCTTGGAATAGGTCTCATAGGGTTTGTCCTTGAAGTAGACTTCTTTTGCTTCTTCGATGTCTTTTTCGGTGTGGTAGCCCCTTGTGAACAGGTAATGGGTGTTGATGGCATTGAGGAGGGCCTTTCCGACGTCTTCGAAGCCGGAATGGAAGAAGATGTGACCTGGATGGGTCGATAGTTTCATCGCATAGGTGAGATGATCTATCTTTTTGCAAGGATAAGAGATCTCTTTGGCTAATTCGTGTATGCGTTTCTGTAGTCTTAGATAATCCATAATTGCCTCCGATTGGTATCTAAGGAAATTATAGCGCTTTCATTTTCTTATTGTAAATGAAAATATACATTTATATTCGCTTTTTGAGGTTTGTTTCTCGCTTTGCTGTGAACCGCTTACAAATAGACGCTTCCTTTGTTCTTCTTTTTCGTCATATTGATTTTGCTACTTTCTTCTTTTATATTTTAGTCTTGGTATTACATTTGTCATACCGGATTCTGGAGAAATGATATGTCAGACAAAACAAGCGGACTTTTGGCCCATAACGAGGATTTGGAAAGGCTCACGATCAAGAGCCTCGAGGATGCTCTGGCCTTTTTGCTTGAATATAAGGAGTTTGATGCTATTTCGATCACAGAGCTTTGCAAAAAGGCAGGCGTGAGCCGTACTGCCTTCTATTCCCACTTCAAAACCAAGGAGGACGTCATCGACGCCGTCAACCTGGAAGTGGTCCATATGGTCATCGAAAAGGAATATACTAAATTCGATTCCAATACTGCCGACTATTCCTTCTATATGGGAATCTTCACGATTCTTGAGCAGAGAATCGATACGATGAGGATCTTTGTCTCGAAGGGATTCCAGTATCGTCCTGTCTATGGGTTCTATCTTTCCATGCGGCTGCAACACGTGTCCCAGGAGGAGAGACAGAAGAAGCTGGTCTGGTTTGCTGCGCTTGAAGGCCTTATTTTCGATTGGCTGAAGGACAAGGACAGGAAGGACAAGGAAACCATTTCCCGCTTCTGTGTTGAGAAACTGACTCCGATTTTGTTCTGATATTCGAAAGGAGAACAAGAGATATGCTTAAGGCTGTGTTTTTCGATTTGGACGGAACCTTGCTTCCGATGGACGAGACGGTGTTCACCAAGGGATACTTCAAATTTCTGATTGAGAAGGTCGCTCCTCTCGGTTATGAACCTAATAAGCTTGTGGATGTCATCTGGAAGGGAACTTATCTGATGGTCCAGAATGACGGGAAAAGGACTAACGAGGAGGTCTTCTGGGATTATTTCCTTTCGGTATACGGTAAAGAGAGAATGAAGGATAAAGCTGTCTTCAATGATTTCTATCGGAACGAGTTTTCCAAGGCAGCGGTTTTCTGCCAGAAGAATCCTCTGGCGAAGGATATCGTTTCTTTTGTCCGCTTTAAGGGACTTGAGGTTGTTCTTTCGACGAACCCGTTCTTTCCAAGGGACGGTCAGAGGATGCGTCTTTCCTTCATCGGACTTGAGGATACGGACTTTGATTATGTGACGGATTATTCCAATTCCTCTTTCTGCAAACCGAACCCGATGTATTTCAAGTCTCTTCTTGAGAAGAGGAACCTGAAGCCGGAGGAGGTTGTCCTTTTCGGAAACAATACCTATGAGGATGGAGACTGTGCGTCTTGTTGCGGAATCAAGACCTATCTGGTAAGGGGATTCATCATTCACAGCGATAAGTCCAAAGGGACATATCCTGAAATCGATATGTCCGATATTAAGGGAGTTATCGAAGAGGAAATGAAGTCCAGAAAATGAGTTAGTCATGGCTAGTGTATGTTTCTTGATTTATATGAGCAAAAGCTGGGGAAAATGAGCGAAAAGTGTGCAAAATTGATAAAATATTGCAAGTTTAACTATTGAATGTAAGCCTTTCCATGGATAAAATATCTCATGATACTAGTGTGCAAAAAACACATAACAAGGAGGGTATCTTATGAGATTTTGTTTGCCTCGTGATGTTTACCATGGAAAGGGTTCCTTGGAAGCTCTGAAGACTTTCAAAGGAAAGAAAGCCATCATCTGCGTCGGTGGTGGTTCCATGAAGAGATTCGGATTCTTGCAGAAAGCCGAAGAATATCTGAAGGAAGCTGGTTTCGAAGTCAAGCTCTTCGAGGGCATCGAATCCGATCCTAGCGTCGACACCGTCATGAAGGGTGCTGCCGTCATGGAAGAATTCCAGCCGGATTGGATCATCGCCATGGGTGGCGGTTCTCCGATCGATGCTGCTAAGGCTATGTGGATCAAATATGAATATCCGGAGACTACTTTCCAGGATATGTGCAAGGTCTTCGGTCTTCCGAAGCTCAGAAGAAAGGCTCATTTCTGCGCCATCTCCTCTACTTCCGGTACTGCTACCGAAGTCACTGCTTTCTCCATCATCACCGATTATAAGCTCGGAATCAAATTCCCGATTGCCGATTTCGAAATCACTCCGGATGTTGCCATCGTCGATCCGGAACTTGCCGAAACCATGCCGAAGAAGCTTGTCGCCCATACCGGTATGGATGCCATGACTCATGCCATCGAAGCCTATGTCTCTACCGCCCACTGCAATTATACCGATGGTCTTGCCATCCATGCTATCGAACTGATCCAGGCCAACTTGGTCAAGTCCTACAATGGCGACATGGCTGCCCGTGACACCATGCATGATGCTCAGTGTATGGCCGGTATGGCTTTCTCCAATGCTCTTCTCGGTATTGTCCATTCCATGGCCCACAAGACTGGTGCAGCCTTCGGTGATTATGGTGCCCATATCATCCACGGTGCTGCCAATGCCATGTATCTTCCTAAGGTCATTGCCTTCAATGCCAAGAATCCGGAAGCCCTTAAGAGATATGGTGTCATTGCCGACTATATGCACCTTGGCGGAAACAGCGACGAAGAGAAGGTCCAGCTTCTCATCAAGTATCTCCGCGGTATGAACGATGATCTCAACATCCCGCACTGCATTGCCCATTATGGTCCGGATTCCTATCCGACTGAAAAGGGCTTCGTTCCGGAAAATGTCTTCCTTGAAAGACTTCCGGAGATTGCCAAGAACGCTATCGGTGATGCCTGCACCGGCTCCAACCCGAGACAGCCTTCTCAGGAAGAGATGGAAAAACTTCTCAAGGCCTGCTACTATGACCTTGATGTCGACTTCTAGTATCTGAAACCTTTTCGAGGTACCTCTTTTATGAGGTACCTCTTTTTAGTAAATGGGAATATTTGACGACGAACGCATGAATTGTTAATTATTTCTTTGAATTTTCTTGAATTATTTTTCTATTCTTTGTATATTATTGGTGTAAAACAAGGAGGCATAGATGATTCAATGGTTTTCGAAGAATGAGAAAACGGCAACAGCGACGATTTATCCGACCAATATCACCATCAACAAATCCGGAATGGATATGCTCAAGGATTCGTATGCCTGTATGCTTGGTCTTGATGTCGATGATGGTAAGATTGCGATTCAACCGGTTTCCAAGGATCAATATGACCGAAGGGAACTACCCAGCGACTTCCTCTTTGTCCTGAGCGGAGGAAAGACGTATGTCAGGATATCTTCCACAGACTTCGTCTCGAAAGTCGGAGAGTATCTCCACTATGACTTCAAAAAGGGCTCGAGAAAATTTTCCTGCTATTTCGACCAACATGAGTCGATTCTGATCATCAATCTGAAGAAGGAGGTCAAATGATATGGACGAAAACATCATCATGTTGATTGTCTGGCTTTCTGTCTTCGTCGTTGCGCTTCTGGTCGAGATTTTCACGGAAGCGTTGGTATCCTGCTGGTTCTGCATCGGCGCTATTCTGGCTCTTTGCGTGACTTTCATTCCAGGTATGCCTTATTGGGGAGAAATCATTCTCTTCGTTGTCGGTTCTGTCCTTTCTTTTTTCATCATCCGTCCGCTTGTCTATCGGAATCTGCACCGGATCAAATCTGATACGAACATCGATGCGATTCTTAAGAGAAAAGGCGTTGTGACCAAACGGATCACGGATCTGGAATGGGGAGAGGTCTTGATCGACAATGTCTATTGGACTGCCATCAAAAGGGATTTGGATCCGGTGATCGAGAGAGGCGAAATCGTCGAAGTCGTTTCGGTAGTCGGTAACAAGCTTTTGGTCAGAAAGACCGAAAAGAAAGGATAAACGTTTTATGGAACCGAATAAAGTTGTTCTGATTGTCATTCCGATTGTTCTTGTCGTTCTGATTGGTGTCTATCTTCTTTCGAGGATGCGCATCGTCAATCAGACGGATAAGTTCGTCATCGAGCGTCTGGGCCGATATCTTAGGACATGGGATACCGGTGTGCATTTCCTTGCTCCGTTTGTCGACCGGATCCAGAAAAAGGTCTCCATGAAGGAGCAGATCTATGATTTCCCGCCTCAGCCTGTCATTACCAAGGACAACGTCACGATGCAGATCGATACGGTCGTCTTCTTCAATGTCACCGATCCCAAGCTTTATACCTATGGTGTCGAAAATCCGATTGCCGGTATCGAGGCTCTTTCTGCCACGACTTTGAGAAACATCATCGGTGATCTGGATCTCGATCAGACGTTGACCAGCCGTGATATCATCAATACCAAGATGAGACAGATTCTCGATGAGGCCACAGATCCTTGGGGAATCAAAGTGACCCGTGTCGAAGTCAAGAACATCCTTCCTCCGAAGGACATCCAGGCTGCCATGGAGAAGCAGATGCGTGCCGAGCGCGAGAAGAGAGAGAAGATATTGATTGCCGAAGGTGAGAAGACTTCCGCCATCACCATTGCCGAAGGTAACAAGGAAGCTGCCATCCTGAATGCGGAAGCCGAAAAGCAGGCTGCCATCAAGAAGGCGGAGGCTGATGCGGAAGCTATCCTCAAGGTCAAGAAGGCCGAAGCGGAAGGCGAGCTGATGCTCAGAAGAGCAGAGGCCGAGTCCATCAAGCTGATCAATGAAGCCAATCCTTCTCAGGCTGTCCTCACAATCCGCAGCTATGAGACCTTGGCCAAGGTGGCTGACGGCAAGGCGACAAAGCTTATCATTCCGTCTGACATTTCCAAGGTTGCTTCATTGGCTTCTGTTGTCACGGAGACAGTCGAAGATATGAAAAAGCCTGCCAAGGTCGAAGAGGAGAAGAAGGCTGAGACTGTTTCAAAACCAGCGATTACGAAGAAGGATTTCAGGAAGAGCGAAGAAGAACTTCATCTGGAGATGCTAAAAGACCACCAGAACAAAAACATTCATTAGAAAAACACCCTCGGAGAATTTCCGAGGGTGTTTTCAGAATTTGAAGTTGAGGTTCTGTTTTGCCTGTATGAGTTTGTAGAAGCTTCTGTTTTTCTTGGAAAGTACCATGAATATGATATAACCCAGGACGGTGACGGCGATTATTTCGCCTAAGGCTACCCAGGCGAAGTTGGTCCAGAAGAGGACCTGTCCTGCGTTTCCTTCGGTATTGGTGATGAAGGTGAATTCATAGGAGAGAAGAAGCCCGTTTGTGATGGCCGGGAAAAGGGAAGCAAGAAGAAGGTTTCTGGAAAGGGAAATCAGAATCAGGGCCAGGATGGTTGCTAATGTTCCGATTACTATGTCAAGCGGGGAACAGAAGCTTGACATGGCCGGAGAATAGATATTGCTCAGGATGCAGCCGATGGTCAGTCCGTAGATGTAGTTCGGGTTGAAGAAGACAAGAAGGACAAGGAATTCGGAGATTCTTACCTGCACCGGTCCATAGGAGCAGAAGAAGAAGGCATAGGTCAAAGCCGCATACATGGCTGCGATGATGGCATTCTGGGCGATACTCCTGGTGTCGAGCTTGAAGCAGGAGAGGTAGTTTTTGAAGAAACTTTGTTTTTCGTCTGTTTTTTTGTTTTCCATAATTTCTCTTTTCCAACCGGGGGAAAGAAAAAAGCGTTCTTTCCCATGAAGAAAGAACGCATAATGATTATGTTGTCTTTGTCCCTGGTTTTGTTTAGCGACAGGATGGTAACGTCGAACTGTCGTACTTCTATTCTAGGTGTTAAGCCTCCTTATGGCAACAAAGAAAAGCAGTAAGTGCTTCCATTATTTTTTGTCTTCGTCTTCCAAATCGATGAATTCGGAAAGTTTTTCGTATTCTTCGATGGAAGTGTCTCCGGATAGGACTTTTCTTTTTGCTTCCTCTAATAGGGTCGTCTTTCCTTCTTTGTTGGAGATATCTTCAAGCTCTTGGCTTGTGATGTTTTCGTCCATGATGGCGTCTTTGATGTTCTTGGATGTCAGCATGATTTCAAATAGTCCTAGTCTTCCTGTGTATCCGGAACCGTTGCAGTATTTGCAGCCTTTCCGATGGTAGATTTCCTTGGGTTGGGAAAGACCGAGTATCTTCATCTCGTGGGGATCGGTTCGTTTTTTCTCTTTGCAATAGGGGCATAGTCTTCTTAGAAGTCTCTGGGATATGCTTCCGAGCAGGGAATCGGCAACCAGGTATCTTGGTACTCCCATGTTGACGAGTCTTGTTATGACTCCTACGGCATCATTGGTATGGATGGTCGAGAGGACAAGATGGCCGGTGATTGCCGCTCTTGCTGCAATCTGGGCTGTTTCTTCGTCTCGGATTTCTCCGATCATGATGATGTTTGGATCCTGTCTCAGGATGGAACGTAGGGCAATCGAGAAGGTAAGATCGGCTTTTGGGTTTATCTGCACCTGGTTGATTCCGTCGATCTGGTTTTCGACCGGGTCTTCGACGGTGATGATGTTGGTGTCTTCTTTGTTGAGGTATCGTAGGAAGGTATAGAGAGTCGTCGATTTTCCGCTTCCGGTAGGGCCGGTGAGGAGGATGATTCCGTAGGGTCTTGTGATCATCTTCATGACGAGGTCGGTCTGTCTTCTGTCGAAACCCAAAGAGGCGATATCTGCTTTGTTGTAATCGACGTCGTAGATTCTTATGACGATTTTCTCTCCGAAGAGCATTGGAAGAGTGGAGACACGGAAGTCGTACTTTGTTCCGGATATTTCCAAAGTCAGTTTTCCGTCCTGAGGGATTCTTCTTTCTGCGATATTCATGCTGGCCATGATCTTGATTCTGGCTAAAACGGCTGGGTAGAGGTTTTTGGGTATCGGAGACATGGTGGTCAATACGCCGTCGATTCTATATCTTGTTCGTATGTGGTCTTCGAATGGTTCGATATGGATATCCGAGGCATTCAATACGACAGCTTCCCTGAGGATGGCATCGACAAGCTTGATGACCGGGGCATCGATCTCGACTTTGGTTTCCTTCTCCTTTGTCTTTTCCTGTTTCTTCGGAAGCTCGCTTTCCTCGACGGCATCTTTCTGGAGAAACTTGTTGCTCACATAGTTGAGTAGTTTTTCGATGTTCTCTTCGGAGAAGAGGAAAACCTGGATTTTCTTTCCGATGATGGAACGGAAGGAGCTTATGTCTTCTATGCAAAGGGGGTTCGAAGTTCCCATATAGACGACATCTTCCATTTCTTCCATCGGTATGGTTCTGTATTCGATGAGTTTGTCCAGGGGGAATTTCTTTACGAGATCGATATTTAGTTCATTGATCTGCAGGGAAGAGACTTCGATATTGAGAAATTGGGCAAGATAGTCGAGGACTTCTTCTTCCGGGAGGATGTTTTCCTGGATGAGTGTTTTATAGATTGGGGTATTCTCTTTCTCGGCTTTGGCAAGGATGGGTTGGATGTTTTCCTCTGTCATTACCTTGTTCTTTGTCAGGTATTTCGAGAATGTGATGTTTATGATCATGTTGTTTACCTCACAGGATGTTCTGATAGAGCTGGATCATAGGAAGGAATACGGCAAGAATGACGATTCCTACGATGACTCCCAGGACGATGATCATCAAAGGTTCCATGGCCGTGGTTGCCTTTGTGATGGAATTTTCGACCTGCTGGTCGAAGAATGTCATGGATGATTTCAAAACAGTGACCATGTTTCCGCTCTTTTCTCCGACTCCAAGCATTTCCGTGAGCATCCTTGGGAATATATTGGTTTCTTCTAAGGCTTTGTGGATTTCTTCTCCGCTTTCGATTTTCTTTTTGGCCTGGTTGAATCTTTTCTCCAGAAGGGAGTTGTTCAGCATCTTGGTCAGGTTGTTGAGGCAGTCGAGGATGTTCATGCCGTTCTCCAAAAGGATGATGAAGGCACGGGAGAATCTTGTCGTGACTAGGTTCTTCTGTATTTTCCCGAGAAAAGGCAGATGCAGTTTGATATAGTCCTTAACGACCTTCCCCGGTTTTGTCCGGAAGAAAAGAACAGAGGAAAAGACAAGGATAGCAAGAAAAAGCAGTATGACAAGGATATTGTTCTTGATAAATGAGGCAATATCCATGACGATTTTGGTCAGAAGCGGGATGTCTCCTCCCAGTTCCTTGATCATGTCTTCGAACTGCGGGATGATGAAGAAGACCATGAAGACGATGACGACTGTGATCAGGACAAGAAGGAAGATCGGATAGACAAGAGCCGTCTTGGCTTTTCCTTTGATCTTCCTGTCGTTTTCGTAATAGTCGGCAAGGGACTGGAGGACTTTGTCTAATGATCCGCTCTCTTCGCCGATTTCGATCATGCTGATGAAATAGTTGGGAAATACCTTCTTATGTTTCTTCAGGGCTTCGGAAAGCAGGACACCGGAGAGGACATCGTAATAGATTTCCTGGATGACTTTGGAGAAGACTTTGGAATGCTTCTGGTTCTTGAGGACTAGAAGGGATTGGGCTATGGTCGCTCCGGAGTGGATGAGGACGGAGAATTCCCTGAGGAACATGAGGATTTCGGCCGGTTTTACTTTGGAGGACACGGCTAGGAAGGTATTGGGTTTCTTTTCCCTGGAGATGGTTGCCTTGAGAAGGAATCCTTTTTCCAACCGTATGGTCGCTTTCAGCATGGCCTCATCATCCGCTTTGATGATTTTGGTTTCCTTTTTTCCTTTTTCGTTTATGATTTCACAACGATAGAACGGCATGTCAGATTACCTCCATGATGAATCGGGATATCATCGGATAGAAAAGCAAAGAAAAAAGATAACCGGCACAGAGATAGGGAGCAAAGGCGATTTCCCTGTTTTTCTCTTTGCGTGTCCTGATAAGTTCGATGAGACTTGCTGACAACGATGAGACCAGAAGCATCAGAAGGAGCGCTTTGTATCCAAGATGGAATCCGATGATGCCGATAAGGATGATATCTCCGCTTCCCAAGGCTTCTTTTTTTAGTATTTTTTCCGAAATGATTTTCAATAAAAGGAAAAAAGTGAATCCGATTGCCAGTCCGATGAAGTTATCAATCGGTATTTCTTTATCTAGGATGCTTTTTATGGTGATGTCTATTATGGCTAATAGGGCAAGTAGAATCTGGGTTGCATCATAGATATAATGATGGTAATAGTCGATGTAGGAGATGAGAAGGAGAACCGAGACAATCGGATAATAGGTAATCAGATGGTAGGAGAAAGGATACATCAAAGAGCAGATCAGATAAAGAACCCCACCCAGGATTTCAAGGATCAAGGAGGAAACGGGAATCTTTGCCTTGCAGTACCGGCATTTTCCTCTCAGTAGGAGATAGGATAATATGGGAATGTTGTCATACCATTTGATCTCTTTTTTGCAGTTGTCGCAGTGGGAGCCAGGCCTGATGATGCTTTTGTGTTCTGGAACCCTGCTTATGATGACACCTAGAAACGAGGCGATAGAGGTTCCTATCAGGAAAGAGAAGATATCAAGAATGATTTTCATGGTCAGGCTCTCCCTCTTCTTTTTTGTCGTTTTCCAAGATCGTGCTTTTCATATCTTCCACCTGTTTTCTTCCTGCGCTTTGATAACGGTAGGACACAAGAAAACCGGTGCTTAAAAGAAGCGAGAGAGCAAAGATGATGGTCGAGAGGATAAGGAGTGTGGCTCCTTTTCTTCTATTTTTGGATCCTTCTGTATCCGAAATCGATGTTTTCATACAGGTATTTCTCTTTTTGGTCGTAGACAAAGAGATAGAGGTGGGTGTTTTCGTCTGGTTTTCTATAGGTATATTCTAGGGTATAGGTTCTTTCTTGTTCGGATGTCGTCTTCCTGAAATCCGGGTCATAATAGACTAGACGGCTGTCTTCTTTTTGTATTATGTATTCTTCCGTGAAGTATTCTTTGTCCCATTCTTTTCCGTATCTGGTCAGGTAGGTGTCTATTTCATAGAGTATGGATTGGAAGACAGTTTTCTCCTGTTCTTTCTGGTTTGCTTTTTTGGTCAGAAGAATGGTTGTCAGGATGGTGGAAAAGGATATGGAGAAGAGAAAGAGGGAGACTACGGTCTCGATGATCGTGAATCCTTTTTTTACCATAAGGGGATTCCTTCTTCTGGTGTGATGTTGATCTTCAGTAAGTATTCTCTGATCCTGTTGTCTGTCTCATAGAGATAGTAGTGATCGATTTTCTCTTTGGGATTGTCTTTTTCGTAGCTTGAGAGAGCCAAGGAGAAGCTCCTGATGAAATCCATGTACTGGTTGACGGTGAAGGATTTTTCCATGACCGGATAACCTTTCTTCAAAATGACGATGGTGACTAGGGTATAGGTCCGGAAGAGGAAAAGGATGTTTTCGTCGGGATTTTTGTAGCAGTCATAAAGCATGTCGCTGTAGAGGATGATGTTGTCGAAGCGGATCTTGAATTTCTTTTCGATGGACTTTATGAAATCCACGGAGCTTTTCTTGAGGAGATAGGTCCGATAGATATCCGTTTTCTTTTTGTGGTATGTTTTGGTATAGGGAAGGTAGTCTTTGTCCTTCCATTCGGAGAGGAACTGCTTTTTATAAATGGATTTGGAGGAATAGAGAAGGGAATTGGGTATGCTTTCGTAAGTCAGTATGCTTTTGTTCGTGCGGAAGATCAGATCATAGTGACGTATTTTCTTCGGAAGGAGGGATTGTATGATTCTTGTGAAGGTATAGTTGTTGATGATTTCCTCGTTTTGGAAGAGGAACTCATAGAGTCTGTGGGATTCTTCTTTCGGTTTTCCGTTACCACAAAAAGATATGATCCGGATGTATTTTCCTCCAATCATATTGATCTCTATGATGTTTTTCTTTCTGTAAAGAGAGACCTTTGCTTTGTTCTTCCGTTGCGGAAAAAGGGAAAGAATTTTTGAAAAATCGATTTTCATCTTTTTCTAGTAGAGCATGCTTATGTCTTTTGTTTTTTCTGAAAACAAATAGGATATCCTAAGTTCCTTGAGGTCCATGTCTTTTTGGATGGTATCCACACTCAGAAAAACTCCGTTATCATTTTCAAAAAGGACAGAGGGTTCTTCTTTGTCGTTTTTATAACAGACTCTTGTGTCCTCTTTGTTCTCTTTTCCGCCATAGAAAACATAGGACGGATTTCTTTTGGCTAGATTCAGAAGGGATTTGATCTGGTATTCGACCCTGCTGTCTTCTAAATTCTGTCTGTTTGTCTTAACGACATATACGGATGAAAAAGAAACGAAAACAAGAAGCAAAGAAGATACGGCCATTGCGACTAGCAGTTCGACAAGCGTGAATCCTTTCTTCTTTGCTTCTTTCTTACTTCTTCTCATCCTTGTGTTCTTTTCTCAAAAAGTTCAGCTTTGCTTCTTTTTCTTCCATTTTGATCCTGTTGTTCTTTTTCTGGGAAGCATAAAGAACGGCAATGAGGATAAGGAAGACAAGTAGAACAAGGCTTGCAATAAACATGGTCAGGACGATTGGGTCTTCAAACATTTCTCTTTCCTCCTTAGGCTAAAATCATACGGATGTCTTCTTTTGCCTTATCCAGGCTTTTTTCATCGACGATAGGCATGATAACTGGATCTACGGTTCCTCTTTCGCGGACATAGTAGTATTTGTTGAAGTTTGTCTTGAAGACGATTTTGTTCTTCCTAATATAGAGGCAGGCGAACTCTTCCTGGCATCTTGTGATGACATACTTGTACTTCTTCTTGGTAAGTTTGATTCCTTTATAGTCTTCGATGTACTTGACTAGGTCTTCAAAATAGGCTTTTTCTTCTTCGCTTAGATGCTTCAACCCGTGTTTGATGGACGTTTCCTTTACAAAGTCACGGATATCGTATTTGGTGTCTTCATAATGGGAATGAAGATAGGGGATTGGATATCCTTTCTTTTTGTATTCGTTTAGCTCGGAATCGAGCTTCATGCTCTGGATACGGAAATCGGAGGATTCCTGGTTCTTTCCGGCTAGCATCTTACAAAGATAGATGAATGCAATGAGGTCAAGAAGGATGATTATGATACAGACGATAATCTTTATTATCATGATTTGGTCCTTTCTACTAATTGTCCATAACGACAATAAGAGGAAACAAGAAAGTATCCCTTCTTGTTTCCCCTAACAGAAATGTGGAAATTATTTTGGTATTTATTTGCAAGATAAAAATAGATTAGGCAAGTTTGGTGACTTTGTCTTCAGCGATGTCCCAGATGACAGAACCATTTGTTGTGTCTGCATCATAGTGATGATAGTAGGCGATGGATACTACATTTGTGGTATCATCAGTATCAAAATTGACAATCACATTACCGCCTTCAATCCAATCGCTTCCTAATAAAGCTTTGATAATGTCTTCGCCTTTTTCTTTGGTTCCATCAGTAATTTTCAAAGAATGCGTGTTATTATTAGCTTCAAAAGCATAGGAAATTGTATATTTTTTTTCGTCAGCAGTAGTAACTTCAGTACCTTTTCCATCCAAGGTAAGTCCGGTGATAAGGGTCTTATACTGGGTGAGTTCGGTAAGATCATTGGAGATTTTGGCCTGTTTGGTGAAGCCTAGATATCCGACGGTAGAGACGGTAGCAAGGATGGCGATGATGGCGATGACGACCAAAAGTTCGACAAGGGTAAATCCCTTCTTTTTTTCCTGACTCAAAACTTTCTTCTTTGCAATTAAAGAATTTAAAAACATTGTTTTTTCCTTTAGACTCGTTCAGTTAAGCGGTTTTATTCTAGTTGTTTCGTTTGGTAAAAGCAACAGGAAAATGCAATTATTTTTTTGAAGATAGGGTTTTGAGGTAATTGTCGAATGTCATTTCGAACTGGATATGGCAATTCTTTGTTCCGGTTTCCTGGAAATTCAGATGCCGGAAGAGACGGATGCTTCTTTGATTTTCGATATGGATCTTGGAGATGAGTTTTTCGATTCTCCAGCGGAAGAATACCTCCTTCATGGTTTCTTTTAAAGCATGATAGGCAATCTGTTTTCCCCAGTTCTCTTTGTTTCCGATGGCAATGACGATTTCGTATTCCTTCTTTTTACGTATCGTGAAAAGATTGATGAATCCCAGGCAGTCTTCTTTTTCTGAATCGATCAGGAAGAACCTTCCGTCCTGATTGAGGTAACAGGTCAGAAGATCTGCTCTTCCTTCTTTCAGTATGGTCTTCAAAGAGGAGGCGGAACGGATATCTTCGTTGAGATATTTCGTTACGTCCTGGTCTTCCAGCCAGATGATGATGTTTTCGGCATCCTTTTGTTTTACTTCGAGCCTTAGAGATATATCCATAGGCTTCTCCTTTCATAAGGTGTAAAGCCTGTTAGATTTATCTACTGGTTCTTTATGGGTTCACTATAACATAGTTTTGTCGGAAAAGGAAGCTTAGTAACCTGAAGTGTCATTCTCCTTTCAGGGTGACAAAAGTATAGGGTTTGCGGATGATATTCAAATAAAGGATGAAGTCTTCTTTTTTTATTTTCAGGGTTGATGTGTTGTCGCAGGGATGGAATCCGAAAAATTCTTCGTTCCATAGATCCTTGTCGATAAGGAGCGTGACTTCGTTTTTCTTGTCGAAGAGTAGTCCGAACGGGGATGTGGATCCTTTGTAGCAGTTCAATGTTTCTTTGAGTTTTTCTTCTTCGGCAAAGGACAATCTTGCACTATTGATCTGTGAGGATAGTTCCTTGGTCAGGAATTTTTTGTCTCCCGGCATGAGAAGGAGATAGAACTTTGTTTTCTGTCTGTTGCAGAGAAATAGGTTCTTTGGTATGAGGCAGTTTAGTTTCTTCTGGATGTTTTCGTATTCATCCATGGTGAATAGTGCAGTATGTTTTATCTGGGTGTATTCGATTTGATTGCTTTTGAGAAAGTCTATGATTTCTTCTTCCGGTTTACAGTATATGTTAGTTTCCATGGTTTGATATGCCTTTGAGAATGAATCTATTATATTCTTTTTGAAAAGATGGGATGAGATTGATTTTTCTTTTATGTCATAATCTGATTATCAAGTTTATTAAACGGATAAGATCGATTTTATTTTGAAATAAAGTGAAGGTTTAGAAAGAATATAGAAATTTATTTATGTGTATTTGCTTTAAAACAAAAGTTGTCAATGACTGAATTGAATATAAAAATTGAAATTTATGGTTTCTTTTTCATTTTGTTATCCTTCCCGTAATGCGTAAATCATGGCTGCTATTCGGCACGTAGGGACACCTTAAAAATCGCTTTAATCCGTGTCGTGCGTATTGAAAAAAAATACACCTATAATTTGAACTATAACCGAAACAGGAAAACGGATGGAAACGGGACGTTTCCGTTACGTTCCGGGGAGA
>DHKM01000027.1 GCA_002404835.1 Caryophanales bacterium UBA4694
TCTATTTTTTGAAAAGGTTTTAATTAAATGAGAATCATCTTATTTGATTACATTTTTATTTAAAAAGGTGTCAGATTGTTTCTGACACCTTTTAATAGGAAACTGTTAAAACTAATCAATACTGTTGAAAATAGCAAAGAAAGGAAGTGTTTCCACAGGATCTTTGATGGCATTTTGATATGTTTCGACAAGATCAGAAGGCAGATATTCTTTCTTTATGATGACTTGATAAACATAATTATCGAACCAATCGTCGTCCATGACAAAAAATCCGGAATCACCGTTATCTTTTCCCCATGAATTTTCTACTTTCCAACGATTCGGCCTTCCTTTAACCAAATTGACTCCTGTGAAAGTCATAGCATGATTGGAATAGGAACTGTAGTAGCTTAAGCGCATTCCCTTCTTCATCCTCGTATCAATATCAAACAAGGAATCATAATTCAGAACATTGTTGATAAGTACACCCTCTTTTCTCAAAGATTGAGCCAGAACATCACTTGCAAACCAAACCAGACTATTGTCTTTCAAGGATTTGATCAGAGCTTTCTTCATGGTAGGAAGGGAAACTTCAAAATAAAATTCGTGCTGACCATCTTGCATGTTATCTAACCAAGGAGAATAATAAGCTTTTCCTTCCTCAAACCCAGGAAGCTGCGCATTGGAAATGGAAATATAATCGTCTAATTCTTCGCCAATGACTTTTTTATAGAAATCAAGTGGAGAATCCGCTTCAAGTCGTTCAAAATTATCTTTGGCCGCTTTTGTTTCATATTCGAAGACAAATTGTTTTGGAGGAAGCCCTAAAGAACATCCAAGAATCTGATACACTTCTTTCAGCATGTTCTTTTTACATTTACTCAGGCCTTCTTTTGTCATACCCTTCTCGAATTTGTCTCTAAGAATCATGGCATCTTTGTTGAGAAGCTTTGTCAAAACAATATTCATTTCGCCTGTGTCATCACTAACAGCAGTTGTCGGCATGGCATCTTTAGGAACGATACCGTATTTCTTGACAAGATTAACGAAATAGGACCAATATCCCCCATCGCCCAAGGCAGTATTGAAAACAAACATACTCAGTTGGCTTGTCAAAGGTTCGTCTACTAACTTGATGATTTTATCCAAGAAGGAATTGGCTTTTTCCATTTTATCGTAGAATTGTAGATAAGTTTGGGAAAATTCGATATCCTTGACATTGAGCTTTTTGATTGCTATTCCTCTTAGAACATTAAGCCCGGCAAACATCCAGCAACGGCCGCTTCTTTTTTGATTCGTTACACTTCCGCTATCGACATTTACTGAGAAAGAGCGCTTGGCTGCTTTTAAAGCTTCATTATCGGTACTAGAAGCGAAAACTCCGTTTCTTGTAACTGCTCTTCTGGAATTCCCAAGAATAGAATTCTTGTTAAATTGGTTTTCGAATTCTTTGAAATCTTTTTCGGTTAAATTTCCGTTCATATCATGTCTCCTTATCGATTCTTAGATATTTTATCACTTTTTTGCACACAAAAGTTAAAAGTTATCAAAAACTAACGCAAATCAAGATTCTAGTTTCTAGCAAAAGTAAAAACTAAAGAAAGAGAAGTCCTGTGGTATAATAAAATCATGCGAAAAACGCTTATGGCATTGTTCACATCTGTACTTTTTCTTCTCGGTTCCTGTGATTTTGGAAAAAACAGTTCATCAACAAAAGAAACCTTGGAAAAAGATGTTTCTTCTTTAAAAGAAACAAATGAATTCCTGATGAATTCGGATGATTTTAAAAGCTCGATGATCGTTGAGGAAAAAGATGGGGAATTTATTTATACCTTTGTCTTTGATTCTTTTAAAAGAGAACACACGCATGCACGAACTTTAGTTCAGCTAAAATCGTCAAAAAACGAAGAATGCTTTGTATATTTCGGATATGATTCGGAATATCGTATTGTCACGGAAAAAAAACTACAAGACAAAACCAAGAACATTGTGTTCGGATATGTTATATATGCTAAATTTTGGGCTAAATGTACCGAGGCCAATGTGTTTTTCCACTCAGATCAGCAAGAAGGGTACTATCAGATAAAAGCTTGAAAAAGGAGAGAAATCATGGATATCAATCAGGAAATCGCAAATGAACTAAATCTTAATGCGAAAAACGTCGAAACGGCCATTCAACTCATGGATGAAGGATCTACCGTTCCTTTTATTGCCCGTTATCGAAAAGAAGTTACTGGAGGGCTTACTGATGAGAATCTAAGAGACATAGAAACAAAACTTACCTATCTTCGTGGACTAGAAGATAGAAAGAAAACTGTCTTCGCCTCATTGAAAGAGCAAAATATTGAAGACCCAGAACTGATTTCTAAAATCGAACAGGCAAGAACTCTTGCTCAGGTTGAGGATTATTATCGACCCTATAAACCCAAGAAGCTGACTAGGGCTACAAAAGCAAAAAAGGCCGGATTAGAGCCTCTTAGCCAGTTTGTTTTATCTGATAAGACTGGTATGCTGAATGAGGAAGCAAGCAAATATGTTTGCGAAGGATACGAAACTGGTGCAAAATGTATTCAGGGAGCCATGGATATTCTGGCGGAAAAGATTTCTGATAATCCCAACTATCGAATTTTCATAAAAAAAGTTGCCTTGGATACGGGAAGTTTAACTTGCACAAAAGATGACAAAAACGAAGATGCCACATACGATAATTATGCTTCATATTCACGTAAGATCACGGCTCTAAAAGGATATAATACTCTTGCAATCAACCGTGGATGTGATAAAAAGGTCCTTTCTAGAAAATTTGTTTATGACGATGAAAAAATTCTCAATCACATTAAGATGTTTGAGATACCATCCAAGACACCTTACCAGAAAGAACTCGAAGCTATGGTCGAAGATAGTTACGAAAGACTCATCAAACCGAGTGTAGACAATGATATCTTCTCTTCGTTGATGGATACCGCAAGTGATGAAGCAATCGGAGAGTTCAAAATCTCGTTAAAAGCAACTCTGCTCCAACCACCGCTTAAAGATCGCAAAATTTTGGGTTTCGATCCAGGATTCTCCCATGGTTGTAAACTAGCTTTCATAGATGAATTCGGAAAGGTACTTGACACTTTTGTTCTAACCAATCCGTTCATGTCAAATGGCCACACCTATGAGAATGCGAAGAGGAACATCATAAGCCTTATGAAAAAGAATAAGACTATGACCGTTGCTCTTGGAAACGGAACAGCAAGCAGAGAGTCCGAGAAGCTTTTAAAGGAAATAAAAAAGACTGAACCTGGATTTGAGAAAATGGAAATCGTCATCGTCAGTGAGTCCGGTGCTTCCATTTGGTCAGCAACCAAGGATGCCCAAAAAGAATTCCCGGATTTTGAACCGAATCTTAGAAGTGCTGTTTCCATTGCCCGTAGATTAGAAGATCCGCTTGCCGAATTGGTTAAGATTCCCCCTGAGTCAATCGGAGTTGGACAGTACCAATATGATATTGATTCAAAAAAGCTGAAAGCAGCCTTGGATGGAGTAGTCGAAGATTGTGTTAATTTTGTGGGCGTGAATTTGAATACAGCCAGTTCTGTTCTTCTTTCGCACATATCCGGTGTATCCAAGAAAATTGCCGATTCGATCGTCGCTTATCGTGAAGATAACGGAAAGATTTCTTCAAGAAAAGAACTTCTCAAAGTCCCTTATCTTGGACCTAAGGCCTTTGAAAACTGTGCCGGGTTCTTACGCATACCGGAAAGCAAAGAACCATTGGATAATACGGCGGTCCACCCAGAATCCTATCCGATAGCTAAGGCAATAATTAAAGAACTGGGTACCGACGATGAAAAAGAGAGAATCCAACTCCTTTCAAAGTACGATGATAAGAAAATAAAGGAAGAAGCACAAAAGCTGGGCGTCGGTGAAATGACTTTGAAAGATATCATTCATGAATTGATAAAACCGACAAGGGATCCTAGAGATGTTGCACAAGTTGCTCATCTCAACGAGGCAGTTACGGATATCAAAGACTTGACTCCAGGTATGGTGCTTGAAGGAACGATTCGTAATGTGACTGGATTCGGTTTCTTCGTTGATTTGGGAATCGAAATTAATGGTCTAGTCCATATTTCAGAGCTTGCGGATCATTATGTAAGTGACCCGCATTCGATTGGGAAACCAGGGGATATCGTCAAGGTAAAGGTTAAAGAAGTAGATTTAAAGAGAAATCGAATTTCGTTGTCCATGAAAGGATTGAAACAAAGCAAATAAAGAGGTGCTTAAATGAAAAGTTATTTGTATCTCAGCCAAAGTGAAAAAGGAAAACTCGCCATATCCAGTTATGTTTTCGTTCAGATTGCCTTGCAAACGCTGAAAGAACTTTCTGAAGATGAACTGAAGGGCTCATTTGTCTACGATGAAAAAGGCAAGAAAATGAACGCAAGCAGTGACGTAGATAAAGATGGTAAGGTGACGATAAATATTTCCGTTACAGGTTATTCTGGAACGAATATGCAAATCGTGTCCAAGGAAATTCAAGAAAAAGTATATGAGAATGTTACGGAAATGTTTGAAATCGGCAACATTACTGTCAATGTCATGATTCTTGGAATGCAAGAAAAGAAATGAAAAAGGAATCAATAGAAAAATTACGGAAGATTTATGGATATTTGGCAAGCCTTACCATCTTTGTTACTATCATTCATTTGATTGGTTTCATTTTGTTCCAAAGTTTCGCTGCGTATGATTCTGTGTCCCTCGAATATAGTAATACGTATGGAATGGCATTCTCTTTTTCTGCGTCTCAGTTTGCCATGACTTTAGGTTCTTTGAAGAACGATTTAGGCTTTGTGAAACTTCTTGGTGCGATTACCAGTGTACTTCTTGGTTTGAGTATTATTTTCCTTTCTACTCAAGCGGTAAAAGGGAATTTTCTTTGCCATTATATTGGTGTTGGTCTTTATATCCTTGACACATTGTTTTTGCTGCCTGAAGTAATACTTTCCCTTCAAAACAAGTTCCCTTTGAAATTATCCGTTGCTGGAATTTCTTTGTCCGTTTTGCTTCATTTAGTCTTTCTATTAATTTTAGGATATTCTTTGTATATTGCCATCAAACTACAAAAAGCTGAGAAGTATATAGTAGGTTATAATCCGAAGGAGAATAAATCATTATGAAAGAAAATACAACCTATACAAGATCTGCTGAAAGAGAAAAGACAATGCAGGCCTTATATCAAGTCTTTCTTTTCATCGAAAACAAAGACGAATTCGATGCTCAGCAAGTCCTTTGCAATCAATATGGGGTCGAAAACTATGAAGACGTGCCAGTGTTCTCTAGAGTGGTCTACGCGTTAAGTTTGGATCATCTTGAAGAAAGTGAAAAGCTGATAGGACAATATCTTAGGAACTGGACTTTTGAGCGACTTGACAATGTTGCCAAGGCTATTCTTGTAGAAGCAGTCAGCGAAGCAAATTACAAGCACCTCTCTCCTCGAAAAGTCATTATCTCGCAGGCTGTTAATTTGGCTAAAAATTACCTTGCTGATGGCCAACATCGATTCATTAATGCAGTTCTTGATAAAGCAATAGAGCATTATGATTTTACTGAATGAGCCGTTATCTGTTAAACAGCTTTCTGATATTTTACAAGGATGCTTCAGTAATCCTGCTTTTTCTAATATAAGTGTTTACGGAGAAATATATTCTATTAAGTTAGGAAAATTCTCTTATGTTGAAATCGGAGATCAGGGAAACAAGCAAACATCTTCTCCTATCATAAAATGTGCTTTTTCTACCTTTTATTCTAACCCCTACCACTTGGAAGAAATAAAAGTAGGAGATATTATTCAAGTCACAGGTTCTTTAAGTTATTATGCCCATGGATGTTCTATAACCTTATGGGGAAAGAATGTCCAGATTCTGCAAACTCAACTTGGCAAAAATCTTTTATTGAAGCAAAAAACATTGAAAAAGTTAGATTCAATGGGGTATTTGAATCCTGAACGAAAAAGACAAATACCTAAATTTGTAAAAAAAGTCGCTATCCTTACCGCTTCTACGGGAGCAGCCTATCAAGACATCTTGAAAACTTTACATATGCGATTTCCTTTATCCACTGTTCTATACCCCATTACGGTTCAAGGGGATCAGGCTGCTTCTTCGATCGTAAAAGCAATGAAGAGGGCAAATGAGTCTGATTGTGACCTTATTCTTCTTGGTAGGGGAGGCGGAAGCAAAACAGATCTCAGCTGCTTCGATGATGAAAAGGTTGCTCTATCTATTGCAACCAGTAGATTGCCTGTCATTACTTGTATAGGTCATACCATCGATATGTCCATTTCGGATAGAGTCAGTGATAAAATGGCCATTACTCCGACGGAAGGCGCTTCTTTAATAAATCCTTCGAAAGACGAAATTCTTCAAAAACAAGTGGAATTCAAGCAGGAGTTAAATCAGCTCTTTATTCGTAAATTAGAAGAAAAGAGAAGCAACTTGGATATGTTGAATCGTCAACTTGACAGCTTATCTCCTAAAACCAAGCTCTCTAAGGAAAAAGATAAAATTCTCTCGTTCGTTAAAAATCTCAATTTTATTTATCAATCGAAAATACAAAATCAAAGAGTTGATTTGGATAAACATGGTATCTTGGAGAAAGAGGCGTTCAATAAGAAATTATTGATTTATAAAACTCGTCTTATTTCCTATGATTCCAAACTTGAAAAATTCAATCCATGTTGGATTCAAAAACAAGGATTTTCAGTAATATTCCAAGATGGTAAAAAAATCACATCTGTTACCCAACTAAAAAAAGGGAAAGTAAAGATTACATATCCAGATGGAAACAAGGATGCTAATGTAGAATAAGGAGAATCGATATGACAAAGAAAAAAGACTTGACAAAAATGACTTATCAAGAGCTTGAAGAAGAATCCGATGAAATACTAAAAAAACTTTCTGATAGCCAAATTGGATTGGATGAATCAGCTAAGCTTTATCAATATGGGAAAGAAGTATCCAAAGAAATGGAGAAACGATTATCTTCTTTGGAAGAAACCGTAAAAGATACAATTGAGTCAGACTAAAATGGAAGAAAAGAAAAAGGATTATTCCTATGAAGTTCTGTCTACGCTTGATAAAGGAAGACTTCAGGTCCTTGCAAGTGATATCAGAGCTGATATTCTCTCATCGACATTGAAAAATGGAGGACATTTGTCATCCAATTTAGGAGTCGTAGAACTTACGATTGCTTTATTGAGGCATTTTGATCCTTTGAAGGATGATATCCTTTTTGATGTTGGGCATCAAACGTATGCCTATAAGATTCTTACCGGCCGCAGTTTGGGAAAACTTAGAAAAACTGGTGGCGAAGCTCCTTTTAGCGACCGTTTTTCTTCACCTTTTGATAAATATAATAACGGGCATTCATCCAGTTCTATTTCCATAGCCTATGGAATGGCAAGAGCTAAAAGACTACGAGGGGATGATTCTTATACCATTGCTGTTATTGGCGATTCGAGTTTGGTAAACGGACTTAGCATGGAAGCTTTGAATGTACTTTCTGAAGATAAAGAAACCAAACTGATAATTATTTTAAATGATAACGGAATGTCCATTGGAAAAAATGTCGGTTATCTTTCAAAACCTTTTATCAAACTAAGAAATTCAAGATTGTATTTCCGTACAGCTAATAAACTTGGTTCTGCAATGGTCAAAAGCAAGATTACATGGCACGTCTTCTTGAAAATGAGGAGTTTAAAAGATCATTTAAGACGTTTTTTGATTAACCCGACTATTTTTGAATCCATGTCTTTGAAATATGAAGGCCCTATCGATGGACATGATTTTGATTCTTTGGATTTGGCGATGGTTAAAGCTAAAAAGAATCTTCAAAATGGAAGTGTTATTGTCCATGTATTGACAAAAAAAGGATACGGATATAAACCAGCCATGGATGATCAAGTCGGAAAATTTCATGGTGTTAGTCCTAATTTTGATTCAAAAACGACAATAAGCGATGATCAACTTGATTTTATCACACTCAAATCCATCTTTTTGATTGATTTTATGACCCGAGAAAAGTCCTCTTTTGTAATCACTCCGGCGATGGAACGAGGGTCAGGTCTTGAAAAAGTCTTTTCTGTATTTCCAGATAGGAGTCTTGATGTAGGAATTGCCGAGGAACATGCAGTCACAATGGCTGCTGGTCTCGCTTTGAAAGGCGTAAAACCAATTGTCGATATTTATTCAACTTTCCTTCAAAGAACATATGATGAAATTATCGAAGACATTTCTAGAAATAAAGTAAGTGCTGTCTTTCTTATCGAAAGAGCAGGAATCGTCGGCGAAGATGGAGCCTCCCATCAAGGTCTTTATGATGTGGGTATGGTCAAATCAATTCCCTATTCCCAGGTGTATATGCCTTATGATAAACGAAGCATGGCTAGATTGTTCAAAGAACACTTCTTTTCTTCCGTAGGTCCGACTTTTTTCCGTCTTACGAAAGACAAACCTATAATCGATACACATATAAAAATCCATACCAGTGTTGTTGACATCGTTTCAGTTGAAAATCATAAAAGACTTGTTCTCGGAATAGGTCCAAGAGGGTATCAATTGCTCGAAACATTGGATTCTAGTAAATACGATAAGATGATGCTTTTGAATTTGCTTCCGGAAGCGGAAGAACTTCAAAGCTTTCATTTTTTCGAATATGAAGAAATTTATCTTTATGATCCTTATTCAATCGAGGATGGAACTTCTAGTTTCCTTTCTTCTATTTTAACTGAACATGGTTTTCAGGGTAAGTTCCGTCCTATCAGTTTTAAAAATGATTTTGTCACTTTCGGTCAAGTAGAAGATTTGATGCGACTTGAGAATATGGATCTGGATTCTGCACGGAAAAAAATAGAAAACTGGACAAATGAAAGGATTAAGGTCCATTCTAACTGAGGATACATATATGATACAGGAACTTCACATTTCTAATTTGGCCGTTATTGAAGATACAACGTTGGAATTTCCCTCCCGTTATGTATCTTTGATTGGTGAAACCGGCGCCGGAAAATCCTTGATTGTTTCTTCGTTGGGACTACTTAAAGGAGAAAAAGCTGATTTTTCAATGGTAAGAGACCCCAAAAAGAAAGCTGTTATCGTTGCTTCTTTTTCTATTGATGATTTATTCAAGAAAAATCACCCGGAGATACAAGAATATGTCGATGATTCTGATACTATCATTTTGAAAAGAACATTAAATCCCGATAGAACCTCTAAAACTTATCTTAATGATGAACCTGTTTCCTTGAATTTGTTCAAAATCGTTACCGGTCATCTTATCGATATTCATTCACAGGGCGAAAACTGGGAACTTTTTGATGAGAAGAGGCATTTATCTTATTTAGACCGATTTTGCAGAAATTCTATCGAAAAAGCTAAAAAAGAATTCCTGGAAGCCTATCAAGAATTACAAAAACGTAAAGAAAAATTAGACGAATTTGAAAAGATGAAAGAAAATATCGATCCGGAATACCTTTCTTTCCAAATCAAAGAAATCGAAAAAGCCGAGCTTAAGGAAAATGAAATCGAGGATTTAAATGCGGAATACGAATCTTTACGAAACGAAGAAAAAATACAAGAATCTTTTAATCGTTATAAAGAAAACGTGCTTTTGCCAGAAGGTAATATCACTGAAATACTTTACCGTATCAAAAATTCCCTTAATCGATTTGAAAATACACCACTTGATGAAGGGGCCAAAAACTTAATTTCACTTATCGACTCCACTAATGAAGGCTTTGTTGATTTTGAAGATGGTTTTCATAAGCTTCATTTGGATCCTAAAAGGATGGATTATATTAACTCAAGGCTTTTTCAATTAAAAGGATTGCAAAGAAAATTCGGCCATACTACTAAAGAAATTTTTGATAAACTCGATTTTTTTAAGAAACAATTAGAAACCGTTGAACATTTTGAAGAAGATAAAGAAGCTCTTATTCTTGATATTTCAAAAAAAGAAAAAATCGCAAAGGATAAAGCCATTATTTTGTCTGATATAAGAAAGAAAAATGCTAAAACATTAGAAAAAGCAATTTCGGACGAAATGGTTGGCTTAGGTCTTAATAAAGATGGATTCAGAGTTTGTTTTGAACCATGCGAATTAAATCGGGACGGAATTGATAAAATCTCTTTCGAAGTGAGAATGAACCAAGGTCTTGAATTTGCTCCCTTAAAAAAAGCAGCAAGCGGGGGTGAAGCAAGTCGGTTGATGCTTTCTTTGAAAGTTGTTCTCAATGCTCTAGATCCATATGATCTTCTTGTTTTTGATGAAATTGATACTGGTGTAAGTGGTAGAATTGCTTCGTTAATCGCTTCTAAAATAAAGAAAGTATCTAAATCGAGTCAGGTTCTGGTTATTTCACATTTAGCTCAGGTCGTATCCTCCTCACTAGATGCAATAAAGATATCTAAATCTTTAAAAGGGAATGTAACAACAACAAAAGCAGAAGTCTTGAACGAGTCCGGTTTCGAATTGGAAGTAGCTAGAATCCTTTCCGGCTCCATTATTACAGATGCAGCCTTAAAGCAGGCAAAAGAGCTGATTGAGGAAAGCAGGGGATGAAACAAATTTGTCATATCGATTTGAATGCATTTTTTGTTCAAGTCGAAATCCTAAAGAATCCCTCTCTAAAAGGTAAACCTGTTGCTGTCGGTTATGATGGTAGGAGAGGTGTTATTTCCACCTCAAGTTATGAGGCTAGGAAATATGGTGTGACATCTGGAATGCCGGTATCCATGGCAAAAGAGAAATGTCCAAATCTAATTCTGGTGAATTCTGATTTCGGAACCTATTCAAGGTATTCTTATTCTTTTATAAGTTTTTTAAGAAGAAAGTTTCCGATTCTTGAACAAGCCAGTATAGATGAATGCTACATCGACGTTTCTGGAAAAATGGATGATGAAAATGCGGAGGAAGAGTTATTCGACCTTCAAATGGATATTTACAAGAACACGAATCTAAAATGTTCCATTGGTTATTCTTATAATAAATTTCTTGCTAAAATGGCTAGTGATATGAAAAAGCCTTTAGGGATAACAATATTAAGACGTGAAGATTTACCATCGAAATTATGGCCACTTGATATTTCAAACATGTACGGAATAGGGAGAAAAACTTTTCCTAAATTAAAACAACTTGGCATAAATACAATTGGGGATTTGGCTATAACTACAAGTGAGGATATAAAATCACTTCTTGGTTCTACTTTTATATATTTAAAAGAAGAAGCAAATGGGTATGCTGATGATGTAGTGGATACTTCTTCCTTTGATCCCAAGAGCATTTCTGCAGAAAGAACGTTCAGTGAAGACGTTACAGATTTTGATGATATCCGCAGTATGGTAAATGTTTGCGCAAGTGATGTTTTTAATGAAATGAAAAAATTCAATAAAACTTCTGATACCGTTGTTTTAAAGCTTAGAAATAACAGCTTTATTACAAAAAGTAAAAGGAGAAAATTAGACCATTTCATCCAAAGCAAAGAAGAAATATCAATGGTTGCTCTGAATATTTATGACGAATTCAATCATCGAGAACCGATTCGTTTGATTGGCGTCGGTCTTGAAAAAGTAGTTGATATAAAAGAAAAAAAATCGAGTGACCAAAATTCATTCTCTGAAGATGAACAAGTTATTCTGGATTTTCACTCACGGAGATAAAATCAATGCAATTAACGGAAGCTATTGATTCTTTTATTACTTATATAGCCAGTGAAAAAGGAGATGCAATTAAAACAATTCAAGCCTATCAAACTGATCTTAAAGAGTTTTTTGTATTTATAAAAAAAGAAAATGTTTCCCAATTGGAACCAGATGATATCGCCTCTTATATTCAGGAATTAACAAATAAAAAATTCAAAAAAAATACAGTGGTTCGAAAAGCAATGTGTTTACGTCATTTTTTTCGATATTTAATAAAAGAAGGACAAATTTCTGAATCTTTAGACGAACTGGTTATTCCAAAAAACGATGTTTGTTTACCAAATTATTTAAATGATGATGAAATTATAAAACTCATTTCATCCATAGATAAAGACAAGAAAAAAGGAATTCTAGATACGGCTATGATAGTTTTGGATTTATCCACAGGTTTACGTGTGAGTGAACTGGTAAACTTAAAAATGGATAATATTTCTTTAAAAGGGAATTATCTTAAAATTATCGGTAAAGAAAACAAGGAAAGATTATTACCTTTTTTAGATGAAACAAATTATGTTCTGAATGTCTATTTGGAAAATGTGCGCAATCCATTAAATCTAAAAAAGAAAAATTTTTTTGTGCATTCAAATGGCAAAAATGTTTCACGGCAATATTTTTTTGAGCAAATAAAAAAATATGCAAAACAAAGTGGAATCGAAAAAGATGTTTCTCCACATACTCTCCGTCATACCTTCGCAACAAATCTATTAAATCATGGGGTAGATCTAAGAAAAGTTCAAGAACTTTTAGGACATTCAAATATCGAAACTACTCAAATATATACCCATATTTCTATGAAGAAAAAAATCGAAGAGTATGACAAAAATATGAAAAGATAAAAAATTCGTAAACAATGTAAAAGCTAACTTTCCTTTACCTGTTTTCAAATAAAAAGTATAATGTAATGGAAAGAGGTACAAATATGAAATTTAAACGTGTTTTTGCTATTGTAATGGATTCCGTTGGAATTGGATATGAACCAGATGCAGATAAATTTTTCAATGGTACCCATAATGACGTTGGAAGTAATACATGGCTCCACATTTCGGAAAAAATGAATGGCTTAAATATTCCTACTATGAACTCCTTAGGATTACATGATTTATGTCCAGTTTTAGGTACGAATGAAGTAGACCATCCCAACAGTTTTGTCCAGACTATGAGGGAACAAAGTAAGGGTAAAGATACTCTTACTGGTCATTGGGAAATGATGGGAATTGAAACAAAAGAGCCATTAGTAACTTTTACGAATACAGGTTTTCCTAAAGAATTGTTAGATGAACTTTCCCAAAGAACTGGAAGGAAGTTAATTGGAAATTATGCTCAATCTGGAACAGTTATTCTTGATGAATTAGGCGAACAATCTATAAAAGATAAAGCTCTTATAATTTATACCTCTTCCGATTCAGTCTTGCAATTAGCTGCAAATGTCGAAGTTATTCCCCTTGAGGAATTATACAAAGATTGTGAAATAGCACGGGAAATAACTATGAAAAAAGAATGGAAAGTCGGTCGAATTATTGCTCGACCTTTCATTGGTAACAAAAAAGGACATTTTACTAGAACCACAGATAGAAGAGATTATGCTTTAACTCCAGTTGGAAGAACTTGTATGATGGATCTTAAAGACGCTGGCTATGAAGTCATTGCTGTAGGAAAAATTCATGATATTTTTGCTGGAACTGGGATGAATGAATCTTACCACATTACCTCTAACCATAATGGAATGGAAATAACCTCTGAACTTGCCAAAAATAGAGATTTCACTGGTCTTTGTTTTGTGAATTTAGCTGATTTCGACGTATTATATGGTCATCGTAGAGACCCAATTGGATACGGAAAATCTCTTGAAGAATTTGATAAAGATCTAAATTCATTGATTCATAATCTCCGTTCTGATGATTTATTGATGATTACTGCTGACCATGGGAATGACCCTACATGGTGGGGAACTGATCACACAAGAGAAAGAGTTCCATTAATTAGCTATTCAAAAAAATATAATAATGGTCGTAAATTACCAGAAGTATCAACCTTTGCTGATATGGGTCAGACAATTTTGAAAAACTTTAACGTAAAACCAAGCGTAATTGAAATAGGTAATAGTATTGATGAACTATTAGAATATTAAATTCAAACTGGATGGGCTACTAAAAATGTAGCCTATTTTTATTGGAGATAAATAATGTATCAAAGGTGAGAGTCCAGCAAGGTATTAATTGTCGAATAACTATATAAATGCTTGTTAATTTTGTATTGTTAGTTGTAGAAAAGAAGTAATAGAAAGAACGAAGCTTAAAGAAAATGTGGAAAAAGACGAGATATTAATCCTTACTTGATTTTTATTAAATAAAAAATTAGGTAAGGTATAGTAAATCTTACTAACAGTAATATTCAGTAGAAAATAGGAACGAAATATCAATAAATCAACTTTATTTAACAGTGGTAAAAATATCCAGTAAAAACGAATATCAAGAACTCAGAAAAAAAGAAGCTATTAAAACAGAAAATTCGAAGAAAGAACCGGATTAGTCGAAATTCATTTAAATGTTTTTCATTTAAAAACTGCTCCTGAAAACCGATTTAATCATAGATAAATATCTAAGGGAGAAAAAAGAAGAAAGGAAACATCATATTGAAAATTGTAGATCAATAGAACTGAATAAATGCTTTAAATCTAATTAATTATTAGTTTTTTAGTAAATAATTTTTTAAACACGAAAAATCAAATAAAATATAGAAAATAAGAAATTGGTATTTAATTAGTACTAAATATTAACTGAAAAATATGCCTATATGAGTTTAAAACGTTATTAAATAAGTTAGTTAATTTTTAGTACTAAAAGTTTACCATTTCGCTTTTTTATTTTATTTATTAACATAATAAATATTATCCGCACTTAAAATAACATATAAATGTATCATTTTTTATACTTCTTTATTAATCAATTTATAAAAAAGTATCGTTCTTAAACTTAGTATATGTTTAGTACTAAAAATGTACTGAAGTTATCCACTAATTTATTAATGAATCCTATTTTTCTTTTTTTATATTATCTTCTTTTATATGGCGTTTAAAGCGTAGATAAGGCTGTCTTCAGAAACGATTTCATAATTTTTGTGACGTTTTCGCCTTGGTTGTGAATAAGAGACTGTACAGATTAACTTAGCTTTTTTGTGGCATGGTCATAGGATCCATGGAAACCATATGTTTTTTTCATAAATTTGTCTGATATGTTCTTTCTCTGTCGTTGATTAAACGGGAATTATGAATAATAAAACACTCCATTACAAAAAAATATTCTATTTTTTATAATTTTCCGATTGCTAACTAGTTTTTTTGACGTCAAATATGTTTTCAACCTCATATAAACTAGTCTTATTTTAGTACTAAAATTGTACTATTTATTTTTCTGTTTATAAATATGATGAAATAACAGCTTGAGATTATCTTATTTTTTTGATTTTGTTTTGAAATTTGTTCGGTTCCAATTGATTAGGCTTTAAAAATCTATGGTTATAACTCAATGATTAAATTTGATAGAAGAAATGTCATTTTTTCAAAACAGGTGAAGATAAAACTCTTTTATTAGACTTTCAAAAACTAAGAAATTTCAAATTGCATATAAAAAGGCCCAGTTTATTCTGGGTCTTTTCAAATTCTATTGATCAGTAACAACTTTTTTATTTATTTTTTATAGTACAATTTTAGTACTATTAAACTACTATTTATTAAAAATTAATTTAAAAACCAATTTTCCGGCTTGGTTAGATGCAAGGCTTAAATTGAATTCATATTCTTCACTATTATCTTTATCATTTACGGGATCATCACTTATAGATCTTATTATTAAAAAAGGAATTTTTTGTCTATAACACACCTGTGCGACAGCAGCAGATTCCATATCACAAGCTAATGGGTTTTCAAATTGTGTGTACCATTCTTTCTTTATGTTTTCTTTAGAAATAAAGCTGTCTCCAGATATAATTAATCCACAGTTTCCTGATTGGCCTAATAAACTTACAGCTTTGTTTTTTAATTGTTCATCTGCCAAAAAATATAATGGACAATCACTCATTTCCCCTACAGGATGACCAAATTTTGTTAAATCAACATCCCAATAAGCAACTTTATCAGAAACAAAGGTTTGCATTTTACGTAACTGTGAAGATATCGATCCTGCAACTCCAATATTGATGACATAGTCAACGTCATGGTTAGCAAAAAACAAGCCCATGGTAAAAGCCATACTGACTTTTCCTATTCCAGACATAAGGCCATATAAAATTACATTTTTATCTTGATAAACTTTAACTTCAAGTTGATTGCTTTCTTCTACTGTGAAATTTAAAGTATTAAAAAGAGCATCCAATTCTTCTTTTTGGGCCGCTAAAATCAGGTATTTTTTCATTTTTAAAACTCTTTTACCGGCTTTTTGCGTTTCCGATAGACTGGCTCTTCTAATGCTTTTACCAGTTTATGTGGGGTATTTTGATAGAGTTCATCAAAAGCAACTCTTTTTCTTTCGTCTTTGGTAAAAAGTTGTATTACAACATCCCCACCGTCTACCAATATCCATTTTGACTCATTTTTTCCTTCGACATGTTTTAATTCTTTGTAATTGGAATAAAGGGCTTCTTTTGAGGTTTCAAGTAAAGCTTTCAAACGATGATCATTACTAGCACTTGCCACGATATAATAGCTGACAAAAGGGGTGTTGTTTCTGACATCGTAAACAACCACATCATCTCCATAATTCCAACTCAGTTCTTCAGCTATATGGATAGGTCTTAATGCAGAAATCCTTCCTTTGTTCATTAGCTTGAAATCTTCTTTCTTCTTAATATTTTTAGTTTTAATCATTTTATTTTTCCTTTTCATTAACAATGTATTCGTTATACATTTCATTAGTAAACCGATTTCCCGTATAGGAAATGTTGTGTTTCTTAAAATAATTGATTTGGTCTAATAGAACAGAAACAAACCCATTATTAAAGGAACTATAGGCTGTTTTTCTCAGCTGTTCCGTTGGAAAATCTCTTAAGGGTTCAACTTTATCAGCTGTATATAAGATCATATCTAACGGAGTCATATTCTGTTTACCTGTACAATGGCAAGCAATAGCCCCTAAAATTTCTTTATTCGTTAAATCAAATTGATTTTTTGCTAATTGGCAGGATGCAAATTGGTGATAAGCAAAAGGTTCAACTTCTTTTATATTTTCATCAAACCGAAACCCAATTTCGAATTGTAGCTTACTTTCTAAATCTTTAGAAATATCATGGAACAGGCCGGCAATAAAGCAATCGTTTTTAATATTATCTAAAGAATTGTTTTCTGCTATTAAATATGCAGTCTTTGCTACAGAAATCGAATGATAATAGCGTTTATCATTCAAATATGAATGAATTCTATCACAAAAATAAAGTGACTTTTCGCCTAAAAAAGAAATTAAAGAAAATGGCAATACTTTTTTATACAGTAATTCTAAGGGATCATGTTCTATAAAAATATTGAATTTGTCAATTTGATTATATAACAACCCTAAAAATTTTAATGAATTGTTAGACAAGTAACCAGATTCGTATTTTTTTAAATCAATACTAAAACTACTTTCCGGATTTAAAAATTGAATTTGATTTATATTCAAACCGGAAAATCCTATGATTTTTATCAGAAGGTCTTTTTTTAGTTTTGAATCCAAAATTAAAAAAATATCATAAAAATTTTTAAGGTAATTAACATCATCTTTCAGAATGTTTTGAAGATCATAGAGAAAGAAAGGAGACGTAGTTATAATCAATTTTCTTTTTGAACTTAATTCACCCATTACTTTGTGATATCACTTTCAATTGTCACTTTAACACCCTGGGGAACATAGATATCAAATTCTTGATCCTTGCCATTGAATTCTATAAACATAAGTCCAAAAACTCGGATTGTGTTAAGATGTCCAGGAATTGCTACAACTGTATTTTTTACCAAATCTTGATGTCCTTTGACTTTCTCGGTTTGAATTTCTGTCTTTCCTATTTGGCTATAGCCATCAACCAAAGAATCTGCTTTATTTATTTTACAACGTGAAATCGTCATATCATTGGATTTGAAGAATGTTAGGTTTGTCTTGTCCCCTTTTGTCATGTCGATTCTCATCAGATTATACAAAACAAAGGATTGTCCTTCTTTTGTCATATATGTTTCAGGTCTTACTTGGTTTCTAGGTAATACATATTTAATCAATGTGGGTTCTAAGAAAGAAACCATGGAGCTTGAATTATAGATTCCTGGAGTGTCATAAAGATAAGTTTCTGAATCCAGAGGAATATTAATTACATCCAAAGTAGTTCCAGGATAGGGGCTTGTAGTAATCATCTTTTCTGTTTTATTATTGAAATCCATTAGTAAAGCATTTATTAATGAGGACTTCCCTACTTGATAAGCTCCGAAGAAATAAACACTTTTTCCACATCTAAGATTTGAAATCTTGGAAAGTAAAACGTCAATATTTTCATTCTTTGAAACACTAGCAGAAGTTAGAATTATATCTTTTGGTTTGATATTCTCCTCCTCCATTTTTTTCTGGACTTTGGCTTTGATGAATTCGTCACTATAGTTTTCCGGAAGACAATCTCTTTTGTTAACAACTACCAGCACATTTTCAGGAAGATATCTCCCGATTCCATCTAAAAAGGAACCATTCAAACAAAATGCATTTAAAACATAAACAGCTAAAGCGTGTTCTTCTTTTGCATGTGAAAGAATAGTAATGTAATCAAGATTGAAATTTTTTGATTTACTATAAGATGAGTAATGCCTCAATTTGTAGCAACGTTCGCATAATGTTTCTTCTCCGGACTCGAATTTTTCCGGTGGCACATACCCGATTTCATTTGGATCTTTATCTTGAAGAATGGCACCACACCCATAACATCTTTTGACTCTGATTTCAGCGGTTAATCCACTATTTTCTTTTTTCTTAAAAAACATATTTACCTCCTTTATCGGGGAGAGCATCTCCCAGTTGGTTTTTTTCTTTTAATTTAAGTATCAATTTTTCGTCTCTTTTACGATGAAGACGTGTAAAGAAATTATCTTTGTTGTCCAACGGCGTGGTTAAAATCAGGCGAGCCTTAAGCATTTTACACAATTTTCCATCAGTCCTCATTTGATCTCCAACGAATATGCAATCGGAAGGCTTTAATCCAATCTTTTTCAAATAGTGTTTGACTTTAAAAGGCATGAATTTCATTGAAAACGGAAGATACTTAACCTCTAGATTCTCACAAAACGGCTTTACTCGTTTTGCAAAATTGTTAGAAAGAACGATAAGTTGAATCCCATATGAATTTAACTCTTGTTTCAATTTGAAGGTCCTATCTTCAGGATGAAGACAAAAAGCGGAACATAATGTCTGGTCAAGATCACAGACAAGGGCTTTGATGGATTTGTTTTTCAAATATTCGAGATCCAAATCGTAAATACTCTTGATAGTTCCTATAACCATAAATTATTTCCGCTTATATTATAACCTAAATAATTATTTATTATTGCCCTTTTCGAACAAGTCAAACAAAGAAAGTTGAGCATCCGCTTTATCTTCTTTGGCTTTTGTAGGTAAGATTTTAGCAGGTTTAGGGGTCTCAATAGGGAAAGTGTCGTCCAAGATAAAGCCAAAGTCATTAACTCCAACAATCATCTGAGTACCAATGTCCGGAATGTTTTCTCTCATTTCTGAATTCAAATCGACAGGTTTAAGGTTTGCAAGATCGATGATTACATTTCCGCTTGAAGTCACACAAGTGAAATAGTTGTTCTGACCTTTAAATTTATCAACTTTTGTAACAGAAATAATTTCTATCGGTTTTTTCTTCAAAATCTTGATTAGATTATCTTTGGCACCAAGTCGTTCGGTTGTCTCAATAGTATTGGAACTGATCAATCGACAACAACGCCTGCTAGATAAAACCATTAGCAAACACACTTCCTTGGTGGATAAAGAAAGAACAGAAATAAGAGGAGTGTTATCAATACCACTAGCAATTGCTTTAACGCCCATTGCTGAAGTAGAAACAAGAGGAACATCGCCCTCATTGAATCGAGAAATTCTACCTAGTTTATCGCAAACCAATAAATCGCTATTACCACTAGTCAAGCAAACATCAACAACCTTATCGTCTTTGTTCAACAGTTTACAAGCACGAAGTGGCTTCTTTGTTAAAGTGATTTGAGAAAATTCAATTAAAGGTGTTCGTTTAATTTTATTTTCAGATGTTAAAATACAAACGTTTATTCCCTCTTTGAAATCATTGACTAAAAAAGCCTTGACAACTTTCTCGTTAGCTTTTAAAGTGACCAAATTATTCAAATGTTTTCCTTCTTCTCTCCATTTAATGTCAGTGAGCATGTATACGGGAAGATATCCATAAGTCCCTTTGTCAGTAAAGAAAAGAATGCTATCATGTGTTGTACACCGATGCAAAAAGACCAATGAATCTCCCGGCTTCATCTTGGGTAAATTGATCGGATCATCTTTGTTTGCGTTTGCAGATCCATCATAGGATTTGATTGATGAACGTTTAGCATAACCATCCTTTGTTATAGCAACATAAACATCTTCTTTGGCAATAAGTTTAGTTGCATCAACATTTTCAAATGATTGTTTCGCATCTAGAATTGTTGTTTTTCTGGATACGGAGAACTTTTTCTCCACTTCTTTCAAAACAGATACTATCTCTTTGTCTAGCAGGCTAGGATTGCTAAGGATCGATTCAATATGCTTCATATCGATACTAAGGTCTTCCTGTTCCTTTCTTAAAGCAAGAATATCAGTGTTGGATAATCGATATAAAGGGAGCATAGCGATAGCTTCAGCCTGTCTTTCCGTAAAACCATAATCCGTCTTGAGCATGGTCTTAACACCTTCTTTACCATTGCATTTACGGATTTTTTCGATAAGTTCGGATAGGATAGAATAGGCTTTGATTAAACCTTCGACAATTTCCATTCGGTCCTTATCTTTTTTCAAATCATAGTTTAAAGATTTTGTCTCAATATCCCGTTGGTGCTCGATATAAGCATCCAAAAGTTCGATAAGGGACATCGTCTTTGGATGTCCTTTATCTATCGCAAGGAAATTACAGGAAATTGTATTCCTTAAAGCCCCTTTACTCTGAAGGTAATTCAATACATCATAAGGAGATGCATTTTCTCTGATTTTGATGACGATGAGAATATCGTCTTTAGCAGATTCATCGATGATTTCTTCGATATTATCTAAATTGTCTGTCTCTTTCCTTTTGTTTAGAGCAGCAACAAAGTCAATCTTCACGACACCATAAGGAATCTCATGGATGATGATCTCATTGTTTGCTTCATCAACAGAAGTTCTGCAATATAGATAAAAATTCTGCGTCCCGGTTTCATAAAGTCTTCTTAACGCTTCTTTATCATCCAGAATACCGCCCGTTGGAAAATCTGGTCCAGGAATAAATTTCATCAAATCATCTAATGTGCTATTTTTGTGATTAATACGGTAGATTGTGGCGTCGATGACTTCGGCAAGATTATGCGGTGGAATATAAGTCGCTGAACCAACAGCAATACCGGAGGTACCGTTAACTAATAGATTAGGAAATTTACTAGGCAGAACCGTCGGCTCGAGCGATTTATCATCGAATGTCGGAACCATATCCACTGTTTCTTTATCAATATCTTTCACCAAATATTCACTCAAAAGGGAAAGACGTGCTTCTGTATAACGGTTTGCTGCAGCAGGATCATCATCAATAGATCCATTGTTTCCTTGGAAATCAATCAATGGAGCTTCCATTTTCCAACCTTGAGACAAATGAACAAGGGCATCGTAAATAGAAGAATCTCCATGTGGATGGTAATGACCCATAACATGTCCGACAATGGTAGCACATTTGACCGTTGGCTTCGAAAAGAGTTGGCCTTGATCGAACATATCGAAGATTATTCGTCTTTGAACAGGTTTAAGTCCGTCTCTAGCATCAGGGATGGCTCGGTCCGTAATAACAGCTTTTGCATATCTATTAAAAGCGTTAATAAGAACATCACTCATCTCTGAAGGAACAATATCTTCTTGATAAGTGACTTTGTTCTGATTTTTACTTTTGGCCACGTTCCACCTCCTCTGCAAATTCATCTTTCGTTGTAAAATCTATATTATTGTTGATCCAATCTTTTCTTCTATCCGTATCTCTTCCCATGAAAAGGTTGAGTTTATCGTGGGCATCATCGATATCTGCCATCATAACTTTTAAAAGCTTTCTATGTTCAGGTTGCATTGTCGTCGAAGAAAGTTGCTCGTAATTCATTTCTCCAAGTCCTTTGTAACGATTGACTCGATAACCGCCTTGGCCAAAACTTGCCTGAGCTTTTTTCAGTTCCACATCATCATAGCAATAGATTTCTTTTTTTGCAGAGTAGACTCGATAAAGTGGAGGACAAGCAATATATACATGGCCGGTTTCAATAAGCGGACGCATATGTTTGAAGAAAAAAGTCAAAAGAAGAGATTGAATATGGCTACCATCATCATCGGCATCAGTCATGATGATTACTTTGCCATAATGAATATCTTTTACTTTGAAATCTTCATCATATCCTGCGCCTATGGTATAAATCAGAGTTGCTATTTCTTTATTTCCCAATAATGTTTTTTCATCATCAATATCATTAGTGTTTTTAGGTTTGCCTCTTAAAGGAAGTATCGCCTGGTGTTTTGGATTTCTTCCTTTTTTTGCAGAGCCACCAGCTGAATCACCCTCAACGATAAAAAGTTCGTTTGCCATATATTCTTTGCTGGAGCATGGCGTTAGTTTATCAGAAAGGTTGAATCCTGATATCTTACTTTTTAAAAGCTCGCGTTCCTTTTTACGGTCTTCCTCGGCCTTGCTCCTGGCCTTCATTTCGATAATCGTTTTATTTATGACTGCTTCGGCTTCTTGGGTATGTTCTTCAAGATAGTAACCTAATTTTGCCTCAATTACACTATCTGTAGCATTCAATGCTTCTTTTGTACCAAGTTTGCCCTTAGTTTGTCCTTCAAACTGAAGAAGATGCTCTGGAACCCATACGGAAAGGACGGCAACAAGCCCTTCCCTGAGACAGTCACCATCCAAAGGAGAATTAGCCCTGACAAGATTATGTTGAATAGCATAAGAATTGAAACAGGATGTCAAGGCTTTTTTAAGGCCTGTAACATGATAACCACCATCACCAGTTCTTACACCATTTGCAAAACCGATGATCTTTTCACTATATTCGTCCTTTACAAATCCAAAAACGGTATCAACTTTTATTCCTTCGGAGCTTGTTGCTTCAATATGAATTGGATTGGCAAGACTAGTCTTTCCGGCAGTATGTCTAGTGTAATATTCTAGTAGACCATTTTCGTAATAAAAATCCTGCTTTCGGTTTGTCCTTTCATCCAAAAGATGGAATGTGACGCCTTTAGTCAAACAAGCCTGATCATCCAAATGTCCGGCAATACGATCAAAATTCCAGGTGATATCATCAAATATGGTTTTATCAGGATAGAAGCGGACCGAGGTTCCATGTTTTGTTGTCGGACCAAGATCCTGTAGCTTGCTTGCTTTGCTTCCACCTTTTTCAAATCGCATGAAATGGTCTACACCTTCCTTGAATGAATGTACTTCCATCCATTCAGACAAGGCATTAGTTACCGCTGCGCCAACTCCATGAAGACCACCGGCTGATTTATAATTGGTTTCATCGAATTTTCCACCACCATGAAGAGTCTGATAGACAATCTGAAAACCGGTCATGTTTTCCTTTTTGTTATAGTCAAAAGGAACACCACGGCCCTGATCCTCTACTTCCAGAGAGCCATCGCCATGTATGGTAACGAAAATATTTTTTCCATATCCCTCATTTGCTTCATCGACAGCATTGTCAACGATTTCCCAAACAAGATGATGGAGTCCAACTGTATCGGTAGAACCGATATACATACCAGGTCTTTCTCTGACCGGTTCCAGCCCATGGAGAACGGTCAGGTTATTTGCACTATATTTCTCTGACATTGATTCACCTCACCATATAATTTTACTTTCTAATGGTTGGAAAATAAAGGAAAAACTCGTATAATACCTTTGTTTTTTGAAATTTAAAAGAGGGTTTAAAAGTGCAAATATTCTATTTGGTTTCTTTGGTTTTAGTGGTCATGATTATCGGTTATCTTGTCGGTGGTATACCTACGGCTCTTATCATTTCTGAAAAAATGGGAATCGATATCCGAAAATATGGTTCTCATAATCTTGGTGGTACCAATGTCGGAAGGGTAATCGGAAAAAAACAAGGAATCCTTGTCATGGGTCTCGATATCTTGAAATGCTATCTTCCTTGTCTAATTACCGCTCTATTCTTCACTTTTGTACCGATGGATTTCTTGCCTAATATCGATTGCCTTGTCGAACTGATGGTCTCTGTGATGGGAATCAGCTGCTGCCTTGGCCATACGTTTACTCCTTACGCTAACTTCAAAGGAGGCAAAGCCGTTGCCTGCTTTGCCGGTTATATTCTATTCACAGCTCCGATCATTGCATTAGTTGGAGTCGTCATTTTCTTCCTCTGCTTAAAGTTTGCAAAAAGAGTTTCGGTTGGTTCAATCCTGGGCGTACCCTGCTGTTTCTTAGCATCACTTGTAACTATGTCCCTTGATTTGACCGTCCTGAATGATAAAACTGTTTATGACGGCGGAGCTTATTTTGGAACAGGGTTCATGATTCATATCACTTATGTTACGACCATCACCTGCTTTATTCTCTCCGTTCTTATTGTTTTAAGACATCTCAGCAACATAAAGCGTTTGGCAAAAGGCGATGAACCTGAAACTCACTTCAAAAAGAACGACTAATTACAAAAGACTCATCATTTATCAGTTTTCCTATTAGAATTAACAAACAAAAAAGTTCTGCTTTGGATTTCAACGTATATGATATTTTCATACGTTTCCTTGGCAGAATTTTTTGAAATGGTAAAACAAGGTTATAATCCTAAAATATAGAGAGATAGAACGCTTTAAAAAATAATATCCGTAAAATAACTTTTTAACGCAAATCATTTTCATCAGATAAAAAAATCACTCCTTGAAATTATTCAAAGAGTGATCTCAGCAATTTAATCAATTCGATTTACGCGTCAAGGATAAGCAGAACTTATGAACTAAGACGCATACATAATAGTTTTTAACAAAAGATAAACGAAAAGAAAGTATTATTTTTTATTTCTTCTTTGTATTTGAATTGGCTGCTTCATTGAATGCTCGCATAGATTGATTGATCTGAGCTTCGGAAGGGGTGCGACCCATGGATTTGTATAAGGCTTTGATTTGAGCCTTATTGATCAGCGGATGTTCCTTCAGTTCCTTCTTCACCACAGCGCGTGCAATAAAGAAACCGGCTATTGCGCCACCTATCAAACAAATTATAAGAAGGAATACAAAAAGAATGGTATTGATTTGAAAAGACATCTGTTTTCTCCTTTTTATGCAAAAAAAGACCGGTAAAGCCGGTCTTAAAGATTAGTTTGCTCTAGAATCATAATCGCCCGTATCTGTACGGACATTGATCATCGTATGATTTTTGATGAACATCGGAACCTTGAGCTTATAACCAGTGGAAAGAACGGCATCCTTAGTGGCTTTGTTGATGGTATCACCAGCTGTGGCATTATCATCAGTTTCGACAACTTCCAAAGCTACTTTTGGAGGCAACTGAATACCAATGATTTCTGTACCGAAATAAGTGATGATAACTTCAGAATTCTCTCCGAGGAACTGGAGTTCCCATTTGATTCTGGTTTTCGGAAGCTCAACAAATTCATAGGTTTCGACATCCATGAAGTGAGCAAATCCATCCGGTTCAGCATCAACATAAGACAACTGCATATTCTTCTTGTCGAGGAATGCAGCTTCGACCTTATCGCCACCGAAGAGCATCATTTCAGTGATAGCACCAGAACGAAGATCCTTAGCTTTGATCTTATGCTTCATCTTGGCCATAGCGGTCTTGTTATGCTCAATATCGACAACAGAAAGAAGGGCTCCCTTGTAAAGGAAGACTTTACCCGGTGTTAATTCACCGGCATCGATCATATCAGCCATGTTCGGTTCTCCTTGATTTTACAAAAAGAAGATTTATTTCTTCTCTTCGTGAAGTGTTTCTTTATTGCACTTCGGGCAATACTTTTTGCAAGTAAACTTCTGCGGGTGAAGTCTCTTGTTCTTTTCAGTCATGTAATTCTCGCTCTTGCAGACTGTGCAACGAAGAGTGATGTTAGCGCGTTTTTCAGCCATATTATAAAACCTCCACTAATAGCTAAATGCAACTTATTTATTATAGAAACGGAATCGCTTATTTGCAAGGAGTTTCGCCCAAATTTTATGATTGTAAACGAGAAAATTGCATAAACTCATACTTGATGTAAAACGAATTCGATTATAATATTGGGAAGAGGACATCATCATGGAAAAAATTTCATTTTCAATCGGAAACAAAGTTATCGGAGGAAATCATCCGATTCTTATCCAAACCATGTCGGACAGGAAGACCAGTGATATTGAATATAACATAAGGTTAACCAATGAGTTAGAGAAAATGGGGTTGGATATGATGCGTTTTTCCATCCTTGATTTTGAAGACGCAAAAGCTTTCTCGGAGATCAAAGCAAAAACTAATATTCCTTTGATTGCGGATGTTCATTTTGATTATCGATTTGCGTTGATGGCTATAGATAACCATGCGGATAAAGTGCGTATCAACCCCGGCAACATCCAATCCGAATCCAATCTCCGACAAGTCATAGCCAAAGCCAAGGAAAAGAATATTCCTTTAAGGATTGGTGTCAATTCCGGTTCCCTGAACAAATATCGGGGAAAAGGAAAAGACCAGACAGAAGATTTCCTGCTTGCCATGGATGATACGCTTTGTGTTTTTCGAAGCGAGAATTTTGACCACATTGTCTTATCTTTGAAAACTTCGAACCCGAATACATTGACTGAAATCTATGAAAGGGCGAATCAAAGATACCCCTATCCGCTTCACATCGGTCTGACGGAATCGGGTTTTGGAATTCAGGGAGCCATGAAATCCGCCATAGCTTTATATCCTTTGCTTAAGGAAGGTATCGGTGACACAATCCGAGTCTCTCTTGCCGATGACCGAATAGAAGAAATCCGGGCCGTAAAAACTCTTTTGGAAGTGTCAGGAAGAAGATTGGATTTACCAAAACTCATCGTTTGTCCTAGTTGCGGAAGAACTCAAATTGACCTAAAACCAATCTCAAGAGAAATTCAAAACCACCTCGATTATGTATTCAAAGACATCAAGGTGGCATGCATGGGTTGTCCTGTAAACGGCATCGGCGAAGCAAAGGATGCAGATTTTGGTATTGCAGGAAGTGGAAAAAAAGATGTTTATCTTCTTTTTGCAAAAGGCAATCCAATCGGACTTTACGAAAAAAAAGAAGCTATCAACCGTTTGTTCCAACTGATTGATAACTTCTGAAATTACTTATTTGGTTTTCTTTTTGTTCCCGTATGTTTTTTCTATATGGAAGTCTCTTGTATTCCCACCGTTTCTGGCGATATTGGTAAGAACAACCTTCATTCTATGTTTTTCCTTAACCCTTTCGACGGCTTTGGCCACTTTCTTTTTATAACCCGGTTTAACCTTCCTTGTCTTTGTCTTATTGACAACATGCCGGATTTGTTTTTGAAGAAGCTCGTTGCTTTGGTCTTTCTTTCCTTTGTTCTTAAACTGATAGACTCCCTTCCCTTTGCGGAAATTATCCTTCGAAAGAATATATTGATCAAATGACGTTCCGCGGCGAATCAAGTCGCGGACTTTTTTGATGCTGTTTTCGTCATCTTCGTCATAGAAAACATAGGAATCACCTTCGGAATCAAATCTTCCGGCTCTGCCAGCTCGATGGTAGTAATAATCCAATTCTTTTGGCAAATCAACGGACACAATATCTGTGACATCCGGAATATCGATACCGCGACTTACATAATCCGAAGCAAGAAGAATGCCATTCCCTAAATCATTAAATTGTGTAAGGACTTTGTTTATGTCACGTTTGTCCATTTCCCCATGAACGATGAAATGAGGAATTTTGTTTTCCTTCAGACGCTTATCATATTCAAACAAATCGGCTTTACGGCTAACGAAAACTATCGTTTTGAACAAATCTTTGTTCAGTTTCAAGAAGGAAATCAAGGCATCATTTGGCGTCAGACCTCTATAGTTGACCAAATGATGTTTTACTGTAGAATTAGTGATAACCGAATCGCGAACATCAACGACATTCTGGATTTGGAAAGCTTTCTTTACTCGTTTGATATCCTGGATATTCAAAGAAGCGGAGAAAAAAGAAATCATCCTTTTATCTCTGGCATCTTTCAAAGAACCCAAGAAATCATCGAATCCATCGAAAGCAACCATATCGCCCTCATCGATAATCACTCTTTTAAGTTCATCGATAGGATAATGAGATCTGAGCGAATCGTACATGCTTGGCGTCGTAAGAATGATTTCAGGTTTGGATCTAGAGAAATCATTGTTGGATTTGATGATTTTGATAGCTTCCGTTTCATAACCCATAGGAAGCAAAAACATTTCAAAAACACTCTTGACTTGGTCAAGTAGAGCAACAGTTGGGGACAGAACGACGGCTTGAACGTGACCATCATTTTTCAAATCGTTTATGATAGGAAGAACATAAGCAAGAGTCTTTCCTGTACCTGTCAAAGAAAGACCTAGAACATTCTCTCCTCTCAAAAGCTTTGGAATCGCTTTTCCTTGAATATCAGAAAAATACTGGAACTCATTTTCTTTGAGAAGGTCAATCACTTCTTTTTTTAAATTTAGACTTCCTACAGGAAGTGGTTTATACGAATCATCAAGGGTAATGTTCGTATCTTTGGCTTTCTGTTTTTCCATAATCCTACTCGCCTTTCTTTTCAGCCAAAGAAGGATCAACCGCGATACCCAAAATATCCGTATCGACTTTGTCAACCTTATTAGGACACGCTGTCATTGGTTCATAGGCTTTCAAATTCTTTGGGAAAGCGACAATATTTCTGATATTGTCTGTATCGGCAAGTATCATGGCAAGACGTTCTACACCGATTCCGAATCCTCCTTCAGGCGGAACACCGTATTTGAAGGCTTTCACTAAGAAACCGAATCTGGAATCAATTTGTTCATCGCTGAGACCAAGAATTTCGAAAACTTTCTTTTGGACATTGCTATCATAAATTCGCAGAGCACCGGAAGATAATTCCTCACCATTAAGAACCGTATCATAAGAAGTGGAGCGGATATCTTCAGGTTTAGTGTCTAAAAGGGGAAGATCTTCGTCAATAGGTCTTGTGAAAGGATTCGATAATGCTTCATAGTGTCCATCTTCCTCTTTTTCAAACAAAGGCCAATCAATAACAAAGAGCGGTTTGTAGTCGCCTGGCTTAATAAGACCTAGTTTTTTAGCGTATTCGATTCTTAAAGCACCCAAAGCAGAGCAAGCATAGCTTTCCTTGGCATCTGCGCAGAGAATCACTAAGTCGTTTTCCTCTAGTTTCAATTGACCGATAAGCTTCGTAAGGTTATCTTCTTTAATATTTTTGACAATACTTCCATTGAGCTTTCCGCCTTCGTACTTCAAATGAGAAACCCCGAAAACACGGAACTTTTTTGCGGTGATATTGTCTTTGTCCTGTTCTTTTCTGGTGACATTCTTAGCATCATTCTTCACAACAATAGCTTTAACGACTTTGCCTTCATAAGCTTTGAATCCGCATCCTTCCAACGATTCGCTGACATCCTGAATGAGCATATCAAATCGCATATCCGGTTTATCACTTCCATACAAAGTAATCGCATCTTTGTACTTCATACGGTAAAAATCCGGAAGAACTACATTTTTGACTTTCTTGAAGATATATTTTAATAGGCCTTCAATTATCTGAAGGATATCTTCTCTTGTAGAGAATGAGATTTCACAATCGATCTGCTCAAATTCCGGCTGACGATCGGCTCTCTGGTCTTCGTCTCTATAACAATGGGCAATCTGATAATAGCGGTCAACGCCGGCAACCATCAATAACTGTTTATAAAGCTGAGGAGACTGGGGAAGAGCGTAAAAATTTCCCGGATAGATTCTTGAAGGAACAAGGTAATCACGTGCCCCTTCTGGAGTCGATCGGATTAATGTAGGAGTCGATATTTCCTCGAATCCGTTGTTATCAAGATATTCTCTGGCATATTTGTTCAAAAGAGAGCGGATTTTGAGATATTTCACCATTACAGGTCTTCTCAAATCTAGGTAACGATAAAGAAGACGGGTATCTTCACTGGCCGTGGTATCATCCTTGATTTCAAAAGGAGTAGTTTCACTCTTGCTGAAGACATGGATGTCATCGACATCGATTTCTATTTTTCCTGTCGGAATTTCATTATTAGGTTGACTCCTTAGAACTACTTTTCCGTGTGCGGAAATGACGTACTCGGATTTAACGTTTACCTTTTCATAGGTGGCAGGCGGTACATTCAACTGGGTAATCCCGAATTTATCCCGAAGATCGATGAAAACGAGAGCACCAAGATTTCTGACCGTATCGACCCAACCACAAAGAGTGACTTCCTTCCCGACATCTTTTTCATTTAACTCGCCACAAGTATTTGTTCTTAGCATTTGACTGTATCCTTTCTAAATGGATTCCAATAATTCTGTTTCGGAAATCTCTTTCTGAGAGCGGTCAGCCATATCCTTAAGCTGGATTTTGTCCATATCCACAAGGACTACTTTCTTAGCACCTAAGCGATCAGCCATCTTGAATGCACCTCCCATCCCTCTAGAGAAAGAGCATATATTCACGGATTTTCCGAGATTCCGGATGTTATCGGCAATTTCCAAAGCCTTTCCGTCCCTTCTATTATCGATTATGAATACATCCAAAGGCTTCTTGTTCTCAAGCTGAACCTTTCTTTCCGGAGTAAGAGAAAGAAGAAGACGCTCGACTCCAAGGGAGAAGCCAATTCCTTCAAAGTCGGGTCCTCCGATTTGAGCCATGAGGTTTGCATATTTTCCGCCTCCACCGATAGCCCCAACATTCATATTGTTCTTGTCATAAAGTTCCCAAACAAGTCCAGTATAGTAGTCAAGACCGCGGACAAGTCCATCATCGACGATATAATCGACATGTAGCAAGTCCAATGCTTTAAGAAGGGTATCATATTCCTTCTTATCTTCATCTGTCAGAAAGTCCTTGATTTTCGGAGCTTTCAGTGCAATTTCCTGATCTTCCGGTACTTTGCAGTCGAGAATTCTCAAAGGATTTGTCTTCAATCTTCTTTGACAATCTTCGCACATGGAAGAAATGAGAGGCTCAAAATAACGATAAAGTTGCTTTTTATAATTTTCTCTAGACGCATAAGAACCAAGGTAATTCAGTTTTACCATTACAGGTCTATTCAAAATCTTTTCAGCCGAGCGAATGGAAAGCATGAATGCATCCAAAGCACAATCCAGATCAACTTTGGAATCAATAAATTCCACGCCATATTGATTGAACTGTCTCAATCTGCCAGCCTGAGGTCTTTCATATCGGAAAACAGGTCCAAAATAGGAAATCCTAAGAGGCATATCCGGCAGATTGTAGAATTTGTTTTCGACAACCGCACGATTGACACTTGCCGTGAATTCAGGTCTAAGGGTATATTCCTTGTCCCCACGCGAAACAAGATCGAAGGTCTCTTTAGTAACAATGTCTGAACTTTCTCCGGTCGTACGATGGAACAATTTGTTTTCTTCGAACATCGGAAGTTCACATTCTTTACATCCATATTGTTTGGAAATATCCATAAGACACTTCTTCATTCCCTGAAGAGCAGCTTCTTCTTCACCGAAATAATCCAAAGTACCTCGCGGTTTTTTTATTTGTTCTGCCATATTGTCCTCCTAAACGTTACAAAATACATAATATTATATAATATTCCCATACTTGATGGGCTGTTTTTGGAAATTTTGAATATTTTTAATGGAAAGCATCAAAGAAAAAAGCCCGATTCAGAACAAATGGAATCAGGCTCTCTTTTGATCAGTGTATCAAGCGATCGACCTGATAGACACCTTTAACGCTCATAAGGCCCTGAATGAAATGGGAGAGCGTTTCCTTGTCTCGTACAAGCAAGGTCAGCTGAATCGTCGTCGTATTATTGGAGGGATGATATTTAGCACTGATCTTAGTACATTTGGCGTTATTGGCATTCAGATTATTCAGCACATCGATCATAAGATTGTTCCGATCATGGCATTGAACATCGAGATCAACAGGATATTGAAGAGTTTTGGGTGCATTGGGATTCCATGAAACCTGGATAATCCGGTCCTTGATTTCAACTTTTTGGATATTCGGACAATCCGCTCTATGGATTTTCACGCCCTGGCCTTGAGAAACGAACCCAACAATATCATCTCCGGGAATCGGAGAACAGCAATTTGCCATATTAGACATGATGCTGTCTCCGTTTGGAAGAATGACAGAATCCGTCGTATTGGCTTTGATGTTTTTTGCCTGGATTTTCCCGGCAATAGCTTCTTCTGAATGCTGCTCGGCTTTTTCTTTTTGGGCAGCCTTGCTTGCCTCAAGAACCGCACTTGGAGTTACCGTTCTTCCTGCAATCATCAAAAAGACATCATCTGTAGAGCTTGCCTTCAACGTCGCAAGGACATCCTTTCCAAGGACATTGTCCAAAGTAGAGGTGATTCCGTTTTCTTTCATGACATCCAAAAGTGCCTGACGTCCTCTTTTTATGGAATCCTCTCTAATATAATCTGCATTTTGATGGATAAGGTATTTTCTGATCTTTGCTTTAGCAAAGCTGGTCTTAGCTATATTGAGCCATTCGGAATTCGGCTCTGAATTCTTGCTTGTAATAACTTCCACTATATCTCCAGTTTTCAACTCCTGATTGATAGGAACAAGAGTCGAATTGATTTTCGCACCGCTGAGGTGTTCTCCAAGATCCGTATGAATTCGGTAGGCAAAATCCAATGGCGTAGAACCGGAAGGAAGGCAAATTACATTTCCCTTAGGAGTAAATACATAAACGTTTGCATCGAAGATATCATGTGAGAGTTCATCTACAAATTCCTTTGTGGAAGAACTCTCATTTTCCTCATTCGTAAGTGAGACAAAGTCCTTAAACCAATGTAGTTTGTTTTCGATTTCGACTTGTTCTTTCTTAGGATCGTAATTAGTCCCTTCCTTATATCTCCAATGGGCAGCAATACCGCTTTCGGCGACTTCATCCATGGCAGCAGTACGAATTTGGATTTCAAAAAATTTACCCGTTTCCGTTACAACCGTGGTGTGAAGGGATTGATACATATTGGCTTTCGGCATGGCAATATAGTCTTTGAATCTTCCTGGGACAGGTTTGAAATTGGCATGGATATAACCAAGAATCTCATAACAGTTTTGTTCTGTTTCGGTTATAATTCGCAAAGCCATCACATCAAAAATCTGTTCAAAAGAATAATGCTTTTGATACATTTTCTTGTAGATAGAGTAAACAGACTTGACACGATCCTTGATTTCAAAGGGGATTTTTGTTGGTATAAGGATATCCGTGATTTCCTTTTGAAGAGAATTCAAAGTCTGCTTCGCATCACTCATCGTAGAAGAAACTTTATCTTCAATCAATGTATATTTTGCCGGTTCCAAATAATAAAGCGAAAGATCTTCCAATTCCGTTTGGATATTATAAAGACCTAAGCGATGGGCAATAGGAGCATAGACTTCCAATGTTTCTTTGGAGATTCTTTCCTGTTTAGCCTTTGGCTGAAACTGAAGGGTCCTCATATTATGAAGACGATCAGCGATTTTGATCACAATGACTCTTACATCCTTGGCCATTGCCACGAAAATCTTTCGGTGATTTTCGGCAGTAAATTCTTCATTCTTGTAATCGGAAAGACGGGTAACCTTCGTTAAAGCTTCAACCATGGTGGCGATTTCGGTTCCGAATTCCTTTTCGATATCCTGCCGGGTTGTTCCGGTATCTTCGATGGTATCATGAAGGAAACCTGCACAAATCGTTTTCGGTCCTGATTGTAGTTCAGCCAGAATTTTGGCAACTCCGATACAATGCGTAATATAAGGGTCACCTGATTTTCTCATCTGACCCTCATGCTTTTTCTCAGCATAAAGATAGGCTTTTTGAATCAAAGCCAAATCAGATGAATTATGGATATATTTCGAATAGGTGTCTTTGACATCTTCGAAAGTATAAATTGCGTTCTGAATTTGCATGCTAAATCAAAGATCGAGGATATATTTGGTTGGAACCGGAAGATTCTTCTCTCCTTGGAGTTCTTTTAAGCGGATGAAAACCTCACATCCAACCGGTTCTCCTCCAGCCTCCTTAACCAAAGAAATCAATGCATTGAAAGTACCACCAGTGGCAAGAAGATCATCGACCAAAAGAACCCGATCACCTTTCTTGAAGGATGCACGGGGGATTTCCAAAGTAGCCTGACCATATTCAAGATCATAAGTGACTTTATATTTTTCTCCCGGAAGTTTCCCGGCTTTTCTAGCCATTACAAATCCGATTCCCATCTTATATGCCATTGCTGCACCGAAAAGGAATGCTCTTGATTCCGGACCTACAATGACATCCGGATGGAATTCCTCAGCAAGAGCAGCCATTTCGTCCACGCAGGACTTGAAGGCCTTCGGGTCTCTAAGAAGAGGGGAAATATCTTTAAATGATATTCCTTTCTTTGGAAAATCAGGTACGACATTGATAAACTTTTCGTAATCCATAATGATTAACTCCTAACATGAAAATTATACCATTGAAACTTATAAATTCTAGTATTTCAAATTTCTTTCTTAAATCAACTTTTCTGCCATGTGATTAGGAAATATGGTAAAATCCACTTATGGTAAAAATCATTTCGGATATCGGCTATTGTTATGGAGTCGAACATGCCATCGAAGTTTTAAGAGAGACAAGGGGAAAAGTCGGGCATGTCTATCTTACTCACCCATTAATACACAATAAAAGCGAAAACATCCAGCTAATGGAAGAAAATAACGCATCCATACTAAAAGAAGAGATACCTGGCAAAAACGAAGGTATTCTTTTTTCTGCCCATGGACACTCAAAAGAAGAGGAAGAAAAATACAAAGGTAAAACGAATTTGTTTGATGCAACATGTCCTTTGATTCTTTCAAGATATCGAGCTATCGAAAAAAAGAAAAATGATAATATACTTTTCTTCTTTCTGGGGAAACGAAATCATCAAGAAACCATAGGATTCTTGAGCAATTTCCGTTTCCTTCATTTCATTGATTCGGAAATCGATTTACCGTCTCAATTTAAAGCTTATTCCGATAAAGAAGAATATGCTCTGATTCCGCAGACAACGATTTCCATGGAAAAATATACGCAAGCCGTAAATCTTCTAAGGGAAAAAGGAAACTTGGTTTATACCCTTGATATTTGCCAGATTTATTATCGGCGGGTAAAACAATCTATTGATTATCTGAAAAACACTGACTCTAAAAAATCCGCATGCATCGTTATGGGTGATGTATCTTCAAGCAATGCTCGGGAACTGAAAAAGGCCATCCAGGATCGTTATCCAGACCTTTTTGTCCAGATTGCCCTATCCATTGATGACCTTGAGATGGATAAAATCAAAGAGAAAAATATATATTTGACGAGTGCAACAAGCTGCCCAAAGGAAAAAGTCCTTAGGATGAAAGCTATTCTAGATAATCTTTCAATTTGTTCTTGATTTCTTTTTCAGCTTCACCTTCTAGCTGAGCGATTCTTTGCAAAGAGATGCCATAAGTCTTGGCGATTTCCTGTAGTGTTTCTTTTTTGCAATCAATTCCATGCCGCCTTTTGTAAATATCCTTTTTCTTTTCACCAAGTGAATCAAGGGCTTCAAGGAACACTTCGTAAATCTCTTTCTGCTTGGCAGCTTTTGATGGATCGGCACTGTCATCCGGATAATAGTCCTGTATAGCAACCTTGTCCGGATCAGAATCCTGGCTTTTGTTATCACTGGAAATCACATAGTTACTATATCTTTTCAAATCCAGAACATCATTCAGGGGTACATTAAGTTCATCAGCTATCTCCTGATCGGTTGGGGTTCGGTCCAACTTTTGAGTCAATTTTTCGATAGTATCCGATAATCGATTCATTTTCAGTTGGACATTGCTGGGAATCGAGATTATGTGCCTGACCTGTTGGATGTATTTATTCATGCTTGTTCTGATATAAGGAAAAGCAAAAGTCGAAAACATGACGTTGTAACTGGGATCGAAATTTTCGACGGCACTCATTAAACCCATGGATCCTTCCTGAACCAAGTCTTCCATTGGAACATGCCATTTTCTTGAATAGCCTTGCGCAATGCGATAGACCATGCGTATGTTATTGGTAACAATTTCGTTTCTTAGATCCTCATCCTTAGTAACATGATATTCTTTCAGGTCTTCAATATTCTGTTCTTGAAGTGTCTTAACGGATTCCTTTTCTTCTTCTTTCAGCTTTTCTTCTAATTCATCGATATCGTCTATAATTTCTTTTTTTGGGTTTTCCATTTAAACCTCCTGGAAATCATGCTCGAAATGGAAAGGAAGAATATCAAGGCCATTATCAATAGACAAAAGGAATTCACGCATCCCATTCAAAAACGCATCTTCTTCAACCTCATGCGAAATGTCTATATAATTGATTTGATATCGCCTTATATCAAGTCTAGTGTGATGAGGACAGTCCCCTGAAATATAACAATCCGCACCACAATCGATAGCCTGATGAAACATGGAAGAAGCACCGCCGGCAACAAGAGCAATCCGTCTAATTTCTTTAATTGCACCTGATTCGTAAAAAACGTAGGGAAGTCGAAGCTTTTCTTTGATTTCTGAAGCAAGTTCTTCAATTGAACAGGTTTTCTTCAAAACGGCAAAACGCATCAAAGAATCCTGGTGTATTCGTTCTACATCAAGTCCTAATTTCTGAATGACTTGATCATTAATTCCCCCAATTCCCTTATCAAAACATGTATGATAGGAATAAATGGGTGCGTCAAGTTCATTCTCAATCAGAATACATAAATCTTCTTTCAAGGGATCTTTTTTCAGAACCTCGCTCTTTTTTCCGAAAAGAAAAGGATGATGGGTTAAAATCAGATCAGGCTGATATTCAAGAGCCTTTTTGAAACATGTTTCTTCAAAATCAAGGCACAAAAAAACTTTATGTATTTCTTTGTTGGGTTCCTTTTTTCCAATCTGATAGCCAGGGAAATCCCACGCCTCGCTTAACGTAAAAGGAAAGCGGGTTGATAGTTTACGAATCAGTGCTCTAAGTTCCATATTTTCAGTGCATTCTTTAAAATTTCAATTTCTTCATCTTTTTCGTGAATACCTTTGGTTTGGATTGAGAGAAGAAGATTCAGTTCTCTCTCCAATTTTTGCTTTAAAAGAAAATCCTTATGATGAAGAGGGAATTTTCCAAAACGGTCATCGTATTCGTCATGCTGCATTTTACCCTTATAAGTGAAACTCAAAAGGGGATAATAATGTTTTTCAAAAACGTAACATCCAGTTTCATCCTGGAAACCAAATTCATAAAGTCTTGAGAACAGTTTTTCGGGATCAGTCTGCGGTTCAATAATGAGATGTTTGATTCTTTTCAGTTTGTCCAAATCTCGGAAGAGAATTTCCTCCATTGTCGAAGCCCCCATTCCCAAAAGGTATACGCCGCTGACATCAGGCGGCATATATTCTAAACCATCGGCAAAAAGACAAGATATATTGCAGTTAGACTCTTTGATCGAGTTTACAAGGGTATCAAACGGTCCCTTTTTATTCTCAACTGCATAAACTTTAATTCCTTTTTCTGCTAAATCAATGGACAAATAGCCATGATTTGCGCCGACATCCATATAAACGTGACCAGGCTTAGCATAAGAGGAAGCCACGCTAAGCCTTTTTGTAAGTTTAGAATTCGTTTCTAAAATCCTTAAGCAGCTTGGCCCTAGAAGGATGTCTAAGTTTCTTTAGAGCTTTTGCTTCGATTTGTCTAATTCTTTCACGCGTAACGTTGAATTCTCTGCCTACTTCCTCGAGAGTGTGGGTCCTACCATCCTCCAGGCCATATCTAAGACGAATAACTCTTGCTTCCCTATCGGTCAACTGATCGAGGACTTCGTTGATTCTTTCCGTTTCCATAGCTCGATTCGCAAAATCATACGGTGATTCATTGTCTTTGTCGACAATGAAGTCGCCTACATGACTGTCCTCTTCCTCACCTACCGGTTTTTCCAAAGAAAGCGGATCCAAAGCAATTTGCTGGATTTCAGCGATTCTAGCCGGAGACCAAGTACCGCCGAGTTCTTCGCTGATTTCCTCTGGAGTTGGGTCACGATTTAATTTCTGGACAAGTTTCCTTTGGGCGCGTGTTATCTTGTTAATCGTTTCTACCATATGAACCGGAATACGGATGGTTCTAGCTTGATCGGCAAGAGCTCTGGTGATAGCCTGTCTAATCCACCAAGTAGCATAAGTCGAAAATTTAAAGCCTCTTGTATAGTCGAATTTTCCGACAGCCTTCATCAGGCCCAAGTTTCCTTCTTGGATTAAATCCAGGAAATCCATACCACGGTTCACATAATGTTTTGCAATGGAAACAACAAGCTTCAAATTGCATTGAATCAAAGCATCTTTGGCATCATGACCATCCTGATAAGCTTCCTTTTTATCCCAAATCTCAAAATTGCCATCCGAAGGATAGTCCATATTATCACACCAAGTATCAAAATCATAATCTCCGCCATGGCTAAGGTATTCATCGTAAAGTGGTTGCAAATCTTTCCTGGCTTCATCCCCGAGAATAATCCGTTTTGCAAGTTCGACTTCTTCATCTTTGTTCTTCAATACCTGATAAGTTCCGATTGCATGTAGATACTGTCTTACAGGGTCAGCGTTTTTAACATCGGCAGCAGGGAAAAGAATTTCCTCTTCAAGTTCTTCATCTGTAATCTCGTTTTCGGAATCGACAAGTTCAGAATCATCAGTTTCCAAAAGTATTTCATCATCACTTGTCTCAAGTATTCCTTTGTCTTGACAGAAATTGAATATTTCATCCTGTTCATCATCGTTCAAGACAAAATGAGACAGGACTTTATTAACAGAATCTTCACTTAGAATACCATCGTTCTTACCTGCTTCTTCAAGAAGTTTTTCTTTTACTTTGTCAAGACCCATAACAAGATCATCCGTCTTTGCTAGATCCTGAACCGTAATTTTTTCATTAACCTCAGACCCGGTTTGAACTTCTTCTTTTTTCTTGTTTCCCATAAGAGGAAGCTCTTCGTTCAAAGCTTGGTATTTTGTTTCCGTAGGCTTTGCTAAGCTCTCCTTTTTTTCTTTGGTCTTCGTTTCTTTCTTAGGTTTACTTTCCTTGGTTTCAGTCTTGCTTTTTTTCTTAGAGACAGTTTTTTTCTTTATTTCTTCTTCTGGCTCTTCCGTTTTGATTTTCTTTGTTGTCATAAATATTCTCCCAAAAATAATATGAAAATTTTTTTCCTTATTTCAAGGAAACAAGCAAAGAAAACATGCAAAAAGTTAAAAAACGTCAATTATTTAAGTATTTTACCTTCCAATTAAGCGCAAACAATAACAGAAATTCATATTTTCTGAAATTCAATAATATAGGAGAGGTATTTCGTATAGTCCTGGTTGGACATGGTGCCTCCCTTTTCTTCAGATACGTTTTTCAAGAAATGATAAATATCGACAAGCCGTTGATGAGACTTAATATCCTGATCAAATTTTCCTGCATCAAAAAGAGGATCACTGATTGAGGAAACAAGAGAAAGGATACGAATCAGTAAATCCTTTTCATCAGATTCGAGTTGCGAGCCATCAAAGGTTTCTTCGCCTTTGGCCTCCTGAATAATGTCATCCACATCAAAAAGATCTTCAAATTCCGAAAGTGTCGAAGCTGAATCATTGTTTTGGATAGTTTCATCGTCTGACATATCGAACAAATCGCTGGTGTCATCTTGAGGGTCACTTGCCTTTTCATCCGCTTTTGCCATATCGCTGTCCATCAATGACTTCACAATGGATTCATAATCTTTCTTTTCCAATATTTCCAACTGATTATGAGTCAAGTAAAAGGAACCCAAGATCGAATTCAGAACATAAAGAGGATGAATAACAAAAGAAGAATTCGTTGCCTCAAAAATAGAATAGGCACTCCTTCTTTGCGAAAGAACCACTATCAATCTAGCTTCTACCTCGCAAAGTTTCTTCATATAATCGACAAATGTAGTTTTTCCAGAATAAGGTAAAATACTGTTTAAAGGGAAAAGAAAATCCTTCTTTTTGCAAAATTCGATAATACGATTCTCAATCTCTTCATAAGCAGATAGCTGATTATACTTGCATCCAAATTTGTATAAAGAGATATTGAGAAAATCCGGTTCATAGACACGATTTCCGAAATTGGAACTTCGTCGAATATGCCGAACAAATTTTTTCTCCCGTTCTGCATCTTCCTTTTCTCTTTTTTTGAGTTCAAATTCATTTTTTCCTTTACGGAACACCTCAAGGATGGAAGAGCTGTCAAATCCAGTTTTCTCAGCTAGAATCTTCAAATCTCTGTCCTGACTCAAAGGATCAAGAGCCAAATAATAACCGGTTATGCTTTCGAGAAAATTCAGCACTTCCTTTGAATCATTCAAAACGCCGGAAGAGGATACTTTCCTTCCCAAAAGAAAAATAACAGGATCATAAAGTCGATTGACTTGACGCAAAAATTCATCTTTACCGAATTTTGTAAGCAATTCATCTGCGTCTTTGGCATTCTTAAAAGCCCACTGCATCCTCATTGGTAAGCCAGTTTTGAAAAGTTCCGGAATCGCCCTTTCGATTCCCAAACGTCCTGGTTCATCTGAATCCAGGGCAAGTCTGACTTCGACACCAAGTCTTTTCAATGTATCGATATGATTTGGGGTTAAGGCCGTCCCCATTAAACCAGCCACAGAAACAATGCCAGCCCTAACATAAGCAATGACATCCATGTAACCTTCCACAAGATAAATATAACCGACTTTCTTTGCTTCCTCTTTGGCTTTGTAAAAGTGATACATGATTTCTGACTTCTTGAAAAGAGGAGTCTCGGAATAATTTATATATTTTCCTCCGGATTGGTCGTTATTGATTTTCCGACCGGAAAAAGCCACGACATGACCATCATTGTCCTGAATCGGAAACATAATTCTATTTTCGTAGCGATCCGCAAGCTGACCACCAGAAGAAAGAATACCGGCTGTTTCCAATGTCTTAACATCAAACCCTTTGTTCTCCCTTAGTTTCGTAATCAAGGAAGAAGAGTCGCTAGGAGCAAAACCAATAGAAAAATGTTCAATCACATCTTTGGTGATTTTTCTATTTTGAAGGTATTCTCTTGCCAATTTTCCTTCATTCGAAATGAGATTCAAACGATAAATTTCATCCGTCGCCTTCAAAGCTTCAAGCTCTTTTGGAAAATCCTGTTCAATTTTTGGAATTGCTTTTTTAAATTCTTTTATAGATGGAGGCAATTCAATATGACAAATAGATGCAACTTTTTTTAAAGCTTCTAAAGCAGATACATGCTCATACTGTTGGACAAATCCAATTGCATCACCCCCATGACCGTCGACAAAACACTTGAAACTCTGACGATTCGGATCAATCATCATACTAGGAGAGTGATCATCATGAAAAGGGCAACGGCAAACATATTTGTTTCCTTTGTGAATGACTTCCTTGCTTCCCAAATAAAAAGCAATGACATCGACAATCGATGCCTTGCTTTTTACGATTTGAAATATATTATCTTTATCCTGATTATCCACGTTAGACCTATTACATGACTCTTCTCTTACGGATAAATCCGTTAATATAATCCTCAATCTCGTCTATCTTGATTCTTTCCTGTTTCATCGAATCACGCTCACGGATTGTGACACATTGGTCATTTTCGCTGTCAAAATCATAAGTGATGCAAAATGGGGTTCCGATGGCATCTTCTCTGCGGTATCTCTTACCGATCGAGCCAGTAGTATCAAAAATGGCATCATAACTTTGATGAAGAGTGTCAAATACTTTTTTCGCCGGTTCGATAAGTTTGTTGGAAAGAGGCATAACAGCAAGGGTATAAGGAGCAAGCTCCGGAGTGAAATGCATAACAATTCTGGTATCTTTCTTTTCCTCATCCAAAACCTCTTCATCATAAGCATCACAACAAAGTGCGAGCATCAGACGATCAAGACCAAAAGACGGTTCAACGACGTGAGGGATATAACGGGTGTTATCACTTGAATCCAAATAGGACATATCCTGTCCACTTGCTTCCTGATGACGGGTGAGATCATAATTTCCTCTACAAGCAATCCCCATAAGTTCACCCCATCCGAGAGACGGGAAAAGATATTCGATATCCGTTGTTGCTTTAGAATAAAAAGCAAGTTCGGCCGGCTCATGATCACGGAATCTTACACATTCATCTTTGAGGCCAAGCTTTTCCACGAATGATTTGCAGTTATCCTTGTAGAAGTTGAACCATTTGTCATCTTCTCCAGGTTTGAAAAAGAATTCAATTTCCATTTGCTCGAATTCTCTCGTACGGAAAGTGAAGTTTCCAGGAGTGATTTCATTGCGGAAGGCTTTACCAATATCACAAATACCAATAGGAAGCTTTCTTCTCGTTGTTCTCATCACATTTTTGAAATTCACGAAACATCCCTGAGCAGTTTCAGGTCTTAAATAAACGGTTGAAGAATTTTCTTCGGTGACGCCGATAAAAGTTTTAAACATCATCTGGAACTGTCTGATAGGAGTAAATGAGGTCTTATGACAAGATGGACATTCAATTTTTCCGGATTGGACAAGATCATTCAGTTCTTCCTGGGTCATGCCATCAACATCCAAATCTGGCATTTGCTCATGAACAAGTGTATCAGCACGATAACGGCTGTGGCAGTATTTGCAGTCCACAAGAGGATCATGGAAGTTTGCAACATGTCCGGTAGCCTGCCATACCTTCGGATTCATGATGATGGCTGGATCAATTTGGACATTGTATTCAATGCCGCGGACAAAATGTCTTAACCACAGGTCTTTGACATGGTTTTTAAGAAGGGCTCCTAATGGGCCATAGTCCCAGGAATTGGAAAGACCGCCATAAATTTCACTTCCGGGATAAACAAAACCTGATGTAATCAAATGAGTCGTAATTTCTTCGAATGTGTGTTTCGTAGACATATAATTTTTACCTCGTTTTTAAACTTTAATAGTATAGCACCTTATCTTCATTTAGGATATGGCTTCTAAAAGCATGGACAAAGAAGAAATTTTCTTGATATCGTAATAATCCATCAAATTCTGTAAAAGGGCAAGAAGGATTTTCTTACCAGGCTCTTTAGGAACCACTTTGGAAACGGTTCTCGCATTGATATCCATGAAAGCGAATTTTAAAATGTACAATTCGATTGGATTGCATCTTTCTTTTGTGCAATCCGAACAGAGAAAGCCTCCGTCCTCAAATGAAAAATAGACAAGATGATCCTTTCGATGGCATTTAACGCATTCTTTCGTATCCATTCGGATGCCTAAATAAGTATAGACGACACCAAGATAAAGAAGAGAAAGGGTGATTAGGTCCTGATCAGAATTCATTATAAGGAAGGAAACTTCTTCCAAAGGATAGTTGTCCCCATACCTGAAAAAAGCCATAGAAGTTTCTTGGAGAAAAGAAAAAAACAGATTTTTTTTCAAATCCAAATAAGAAGCAGAGATATCACTCAAGACATGGGCTTGTTTGGCTATTGCAAAATCATCTTTCGTTCTAGAAATATCGACTTCTACTAAGTTAAAAGCAAGAAGCATGCATTTCAAATTGCTTTTCATACGATAAATATGAGAGCAAAGAAATCCTTGGATTCCCTGTTTCGTTGCCATGGTGACAATGGCAGAATCCTCTTTAAAAGCTGATATAGAAAGAACGAGGCCGATGATTCTTTCGTTCTTAGAAGGAATCATCAATCCTCATAGCCGAATTTCTTCAGATACTTATCGGAATTTCTCCATCCCGGAATGCATTTCACAACCAAATCACAATAACATGGTTTCCCGAAATAGGCAGAAATTGCCGTTTCACTGAATTTCGAAATCGTAGAAATCATTTTGCCGTTTTGCCCAATGACGATTCCCTTTTCGGAATCTTTATCGACAATGATGTTGGCTCTCACTTCAATTCCGTCATCTTCCTCTTCGACGCTTTTTACGTCAACATAAATGCTGTGCGGAACTTCCTTATCCAAAGTGCGCATGCATTTTTCACGAATGATTTCCGCTATAATAAATTCCATCGGATGATCCGAAACCATATCGAGAGGATAATACGTTTCACCTTCGGGTAATTTATCTTTCAAGCAATTTAAAATCGTATCGATGTTAAATCCGTCTTTTGCAGAAGTTTCGATAAACTGGGCTTTAGGAAGGACTTCCTGATAACGAGCGAGTCTTTCTTTGGCGATATCAATCCGACAAAGATCGATTTTATTGAATGCAACAATGACAGGGATATCCTGTTTCGATAATTTTTGTGCAAGTTCAAAATTTGGCGCTTCACTGGCATCAATAACATAAAGAATGACGTCAACACCTTCTTTTGCATTTTCAGCATCTCTTAGAAGAATGGAGCCAAGCTTTGCATGAGGTTTGAAAACACCTGGAGTGTCGACAAAAACGATTTGACTATCTTCATCGTTATAGATTGCTTGGATGTTATCCCTTGTGGTCTGCGGTTTAGAAGATACAGCGAGGAGTTTGAATCCTAAGCATTTATTGATGATTGTGCTTTTACCGGCGTTAGCTCTTCCATAGACGCATACATATCCTACTTTTTTCATGCTTTGAGGTCCTCTTTGGTAAAGGTGAAAGGAAGTAGTCCTTGCACCGTAGTAAATAGATGTTTGGTCGTATCCTTATTATAAATATATACTGGGGCAGAAAGTTCCATAAGCTCAGACATTACTTGCCTGCAGCTACCGCAACACGTTCCAACATTTGAGGAATCGGTTATAACACCAAGGCTAACAATGTCTTCTTTTCGATAGCCGGAGGCGTATGCATGATAAAGAGCGACTCTTTCCGCACACATGGTAACTCCATAGGCTGAATTCTCGATGTTAAAGCCTTGCAGGTAGGTTCCATCTTTCATGACAAGGACTGCTCCGACGTGAAAATTAGAGTAAGGTGCAATTGATTTACTCTGCGCTTGGATTAGGTTCTTGACCAACTTCTTCTGATTCGTATAGAAATCAATGGGAAGATGGTTAAGAATATCGTTTTGAAGAGGGAACATGATTTTCGCATCCGCCTCTTTCATATGATCATATCCGAAAATATGAAGTAGTCCGTGAATGAAAAGAAAAGCAAGTTCCCTATCAAATGGATGTTTATATTCTTTTGCTTGTTTTTTTGCAATCGATGGGGAAATCAAAATGCTTCCCAAATCGATGATAGGATCATCCGGATTGAAGTCGGCCTCACGATAGGCAAATGTAAGAACATCTGTAGGACGATCGATTTTGCGATATTCTTTGTTCAACTTGTGAATTTCTTCATCAGATACAAGAGATAGGGAAACTTCATAATTTCCTTTTTTTCCCAAACGTTCCAATGTAAAATCAAAAACAGTCTGAAACAGTTCATTCAGTCCCTTTTTCTGATGTGTGTTGTCCAGATAATCCAGTACATGCTGATATTCTTCCATCAGTCTTACCTCCGCATTTAGCCCTATTATTATAAACGAAATGGCTGAATGATTTCACAGAAATATCAAGAGGTTGGCTTAAAGAATTGATTTTTGTACGAATTTTCGTTTCGTCTAATGAAATTCGAAGAAGTTTATAGAAGAGCATCGTAAAAGATAAGCCTAAAAAAAGATAAAATAGATAAAAATTAAGAGAATAACGTTTTCCAAAAGCCATTTCCAAAATGGTCAAAATGGATAAAACCAAAGCTTCAAGAATACATAGTGCAACAACGGTTTCCTCAAAAGAAGAGGCGATATCCCTGGCTTCGAAGAAATATTGAGAAAAGCCTTTTTCAGAAAGTTTTGACCGCATCATTTCCTCTTTTAACGAACAATCGCGATCAATTTTGCAATATTTCCCATTCATGAAGAAAATTAGAAAAGAAAAGAAAAGGGAGACAAAGCCAAGAGCAATCACAAAGTTCCCATTGCTTAAGAAGACAAAAAAAGACAGTACGGCACTAGAACCATAGCTAACCATAGAACTATAACGATTGATAGTTGAAGAAATCAAAGAAGAAAGGTTTACATAATCGTTATAATTTCCGGTGCTTTCCAAAAAAGGGATAAGAATATCCGTATCAATCCGTTTCCTTGTTTTTTTATTCAAAAGCACTTGAATGAAAATAAAGAAGAAAGAAGAAATCAATAATATTATTTTTATTTCAAAAGCAATTTCTTCTGATAGAAAAAAGAAAAGAAGAGTCATGGACAAAGACTGGAAGACGAAAAGAAGAAAATAGAGAAGCAGTTCAAGGTTAGAAATCATTCGGCAAGTATCTTTCCGCTTTTTCCGTGAAAACAATTTTGTTATGAGTACTTTGCCGGTATAAACTTTCAAAAATTCTTCTATGGGCAAAAAATAAACACCAAATTCACTGTCAACAACTTGAATTCTAGACCCAATCCTTTTTGTGATAACAACAAAATGCAGTCTACCGCTGGGATAAAGAATCTGAGCTATCAACGGATAACATTTTTTATCTATCAAAAACAAATCCTTTTCAAGTCTTCCTTCCACGGAAACATGTACTTTTTCTAAAGCATTTTTCATGGATAGAAAATCCGAAATTTTCTCGAAAGGGTATGTTTCATACTTCCTATCCTTCATCAATATAGAAAGATAGTTCCTCAAACAAGCTCGACCGCAATCATCAATCTCATTCTGAAAAATCATCATAAATTCCTCCCATAGACAATGGCCCATGGGAGGAAAAATTGTCCACTAATCCAAAGAAATATCTTTAATTCGTTTTTTCTCGAAGATTGATTCCATTGATTCTCTGGCACTTGTTTGTTGGTCCATCTTATAGAACCAGGAATTAGCAAGAGAGCTGGCTGTTTTATCCTGACTCAAACAAGCAAAAGTGATTTTACCGTTTTGATTTCTGGATTGAATCAGCGGATAAAGGTATTGCAGCAAATCTTCTTCTGTAAAGAATCTGCGTTCAAACAAATTTATGTTCTCTAGGCAAAGGACTTCAGAGGAAAGTAGCAAAGACAAATCCCTTCTTGCCATTTGCGAAACCTGAAAGTCCTTGTCTTTGAGACACTTGAACAAAGAATGTAATTGGATATAAGAAACTTTTTTTCCTTTAGAAGCAAAGAGATAAGATGCAAACATCAATAGCCTCCTAGGAAGAAGAGGTGCGCTTTGACTATAGAATAAAATACCTCTATTCTTTTTCTCGCTCGAAAAATCTCGGCAACGCAATAATATTTCATTTACCAATATTTCACAATCTTTCAATTGAGAGGGAGTTTTACGCATCTGAATCTGCTTTAGCAGCAAAGATGACTGATCATAGATTGCATCATAAGCGACGTCACAAGGAAAAATGTTATTTAATGTTTTCTCTTTGTTCCTCAAATATTCGCATGGAATTCTATCCATTACGATTGCATCAATATCCTCATCATATCTAGGAGAAAAGCAAAAACCTTTTGCTTTTTTAGGACAACTGGCATATCCCTTTGTGCAGGAGGAGCAGATTTCATCATCCTTTAAATATAGATAAATATCTCCAACAGAATGGGAAAAAGTATTTTCCGTTTTCAGCAAGGGTTTCACTTTGCTCTTACAACGAAAAGAATAATCCAAGAGTTGTTTTACTTTGAGTATAAATTCTCTCTCAGTCTTTTCATCGACTTTTGGGGAAATGATATCCGTGGAAATTCTTTTAATTTCGTTTTTCATAGTCCAAGATCCTTTGCGAGTTCACCCATATCTGTTTTTTCTCTATCGTCTTTCTTCTCTACCACATCATCATTATGATTTATAACATTCCTCTTTCCTGTCTTTGCTCTTCTGGCCTCATAATCATGGTTAGATAAATAAACCATAGCATCATAGCAATTTGTGATGTTGTTTGCACTCAAAGAATAGACAACTTTCTCTATGTAACTTTCACGAAATTCCCGATTTGTATTCTTCAAAGAATAATCTAAAGCAACATTGAGCACACTATCATCAATTTGACATTCTTTTTTTAGTTTCAAAAGAAAATCAATCATGAAACCAGCAGGCTCTGCATTAAAATAAAGTTGGAGGAGCTTTTTCGGGGTTATTGTGGAATAAAGCTGGATCAGTTTACCGTTTTGACCATCGGAAGAATAGTTGTTGGCGTCTCGATCTTTGTGAAACGGAACATAGCGTTTTAGCATCTTAACGTCTTTGGCGAATCCATCGAATACAAAAACATCATCTGTTGTCGTATTTTTTAGAATAAGATCACATGCTTCATCTTCCGTAACGGAATATATGCTGCAAAGGTCAAGAATATCACCCTTTTCTTCTTGACTGATTTTTCCTACATAGCTCTCTTCCCTAAGTTTTTGGTTCAGAAGGGGAAAAGAAAAATTAGACTGCTTTTTATAAGCTTTGGATAAATTAAGAAGACCATTGTCTTTTAATACCGCTTCATTGTCCTGAACGCACAAGGAATAGACATTACGAAATGAAGAACTAATGTCTTTATAGGACTGAAACCCATCATTTGAATTTATAAAGAACCTACTCTTCAACTTCAAATACTGTTTTTGATCAACAAAGGAACTTAGGGCGGTTCTTAAGAGTGGATCATCAAAAAATTTCTTGGGAGTGGCAGGAGGCAGAACCTTATAGATATAATTTACAGAATTCTTACCGTTTATATCTTTTTCTTCTTTCCGCAATGTTTCAAGCAGGCCAATCGCCTCTAAATGGTTCCTTGCATCCAGAAAGCGAACTTGATCCATTCCGAGAATAGCAAATAAGGTATCATGATATGACATAGAGAGATCAGAAGTATCTAAAGAAAAAGAATATAAAGTTTCATATAAAGAAAAAGCATCCGTTTTGATAATCGGAAGATAAAGAAAAGCAATTACTTTTTGATCGGTACTGGATAGAGTAAATTCTCCATGAACACGATAAGTGGAATCCTGTTCGATTATTTTCATAGCTAAATTATATCATCCTTATTAAAAAAGGCACAACAAAATACAAGAGTGAAGAATAAAACCCAAGAAAAAAGCAAGAAAGCAGAGTGATTCCTCTTTAATAACTTTATTTTAAACTCGCTTAGCGTTAAAATATTGCCGTTGTATTACAGGCTATTTTTTGTAATGCAATCGCTTCTGTGAGAAAGGACATATCAATATGAATTACAGAATCGATAAAAAAACTAAAATTATTTGTACGATTGGCCCATCCAGTCAAAACAAGGAAACAATGAAAAAACTCCTTGAACATGGCATGACCTGCATGAGACTGAATTTCTCCCATGGTAGCCATGAAGAACATCTCGGAAAGATGAATACACTTCGTCAAATCGAAAAAGAAGAAGGAATCATCATTCCGATTTGCCTTGATACCAAAGGACCGGAAATCCGAACTTCCTGTTTCGAAGGAGGAAGTGCAACCTTCACAAAAGGGGAAGAAACGCGGATTTATATGGGCACAGAGAAAATAGGTACAAGCAAAGCTTTTGGTGTTACTTATACCGAACTCTTCGACGATGTTCCGGTCGGTGCTCTTTTACGCCTAGATGACGGAAATCTGGAATTGACTTGCATTAGCAAGGATGAAAAAAAGAGAGAACTTGTGTGCAAGATCGAAAACACCCATACTTGCAAGGATAGACGTGGGGTGAATGTTCCGAATGTCCACCTCTCCATGCCGTATCTTTCCGAACAGGATAAATCCGACCTTCTATTCGGTTGCAAAGAACATGTGGACTTGGTTTCAGCTTCCTTCATCCGATCAAAACAGGACATTTTTGACATCAGAAAACTTCTAGATGAAAATGGTGGCAAAAACATCATGATCATTTCCAAGGTCGAAAATACAGAGGCTATTGCTAACCTTGATGAAGTCATCCGTTATAGTGATGGTATCATGGTGGCTAGAGGGGATCTTGCTGTAGAAATTCCACCAGAACAAGTTCCCGTCTATCAGAAATACATGATTGAACAATGCCGCAAATTCGGAAAACCAGTCATTACAGCAACCCAAATGCTGGATTCAATGATTCGAAATCCTTTCCCAACCAGAGCCGAAGTCAGTGATTGTGCTTGGGCGGTGGAACAGGGAAGCGATTCAGTCATGCTGTCCGGTGAAAGTGCAAATGGTGATTATCCTGTTGAAGCAGTTGAAATGCAGGCAAGAATCGCTTCCGTTATGGAAAAGCACTTCGATTACATCACTTCCAATCATAAAGCTTTCGAAACGTCGGATAAGACTGTATCTGATGCAATTGCTAATTCCGTGGGCGATACAGCCCAGATCATCGGAGCAAAATTAATTGTTTGTTTCTCCGTTTCTGGAAAGACAGCAGTTCGAATTGCAAAAACAAGACCTGTTTGTCCTGCCTTCGTGGTTTCTTCTGATATGGACGCCTTAAGACATACCATGCTCTTCTATGGAAACTATCCTTATTATGTTAAGAAAGTACCTGAATTTACGGAAGAGATGGAAGTCTTGGCTATCAAAATTGCAAAAGATTATAATTTGCCAAACGGCTCGAAGATCATCATTACAGGTGGCACTCCTGTTGGAGCCGGAAAAACGAATTTTATGAAAGTCGTTACGCTTAATGAGCATAATGAAGATATAGAAGATTAAAAAGGAGAAACCAAATTATGAACAAGAATGTCGTCATCAGTATTGATTGCGGAGGAACCAATCTCCGAGTTGCAGCTGTCGACCAGGATCTGAAAATCTTAGCCGTCCGTAGAGTACCAACCATTCATGACAATCCAAAACGCTTATACGAAACAATGAAGGAACTTATCGACCAAGTAGCTGAGGAGGCTAAAATCGAGGTTGTTTCTATTGGCGTTTCCATTTGTGGAACAGTTGTACACAATAGAGTTGGAAAATGCGGAAATCTCGGAATCGACAGAGGATATGACTTCGCAGAGCTTTTCCACAGAGATTATCCTAAAGCACTTTTAAGAATTGCCAATGATGCCAATTGTTCCGCTTTTGTTGAAGCGGAATATGGTGCAAATCGAGGATATTCTGATTCATGTTTTATCACGATTTCTTCTGGAATAGGTGTCGGACTTGTTCATAATCATGAAATGGTAGACCTTCCTTTAGAAGCAGGAAGACTTATGATCAGTTTCAAAGGAAAATATTATGAAGCTGAATATTTGCTTTCCGGAAACGGAATCGTACATCTCTGTGCCATGAACAATATTATCATCAATAATGCCGGAGATTTCTTCGCTGGTGTCAGAAGAGGCGAACCAAAATTCGTCCCTGTCTACAATCTTTGGCTTTCCATGTTAGGCATTTGGCTTGGAAACATCCACCTTCTCTTCGATTGCCAATCTTATGCTTTGTCCGGTGGTGTCATGAAATCCCAGGATGTCTTCTTGGAAGATTTGGAAAAGGTTGCCAATGCCTCCATTGCCAGCTGGAATTTCAATCCAATCGTTCTTAAAAACGCAAAATTCGAACAGGATGTTGGTATTGTTGCCGCTGCAAGTCTTGCCTTACACGAATTAGGAATCAACAAAGGTCTTATTTAAAAAAAACAATACTTAACTTAGGAGTCAATCTAAATCATGAAAATCATTTTACCAGACAAGTCCTTCAAGGAAATCAAGGACGGAAGTACAGCTTTGGAAGCTGCCAACAGCATTGCCCTTTCTTTAGGCAAAAAAGCCATCTGTGCCAAAGTCAATGGTGAACTTTTTGACCTCAATGCCGTCTTACCGGGCGACTGCAATTTCGAAGTAATCACAAAAGAATCTCCAGAAGCTCTCCATGTTTTACGTCATTCTGCTGCCCATTTGATGGCTCAAGCTATCTCTCATCTATATCCTGGAACTATGTTTGCCTATGGTCCTGCAACAGAAGAAGGTTTCTATTACGATATGAAACTTCCGGAAGGTCAAACCATTTCTGATAAGGATTTTTCCAAAATCGAAATGGAAATGAAGAAAATCGTTTCTGAAAATCTCAAAATCGAGCGTGTTGAAGTCACAATCGATGAAGCCAAGAAACTTTTCGAAGGTCAGAAATACAAACTCATCCACATTGGGGAATTAGGCGATAAAGGATGCAAACTTACCGTCTATCGTCAAGGTGACTATCAGGATCTCTGCCTTGGACCCCATATGAAGACTACCAAAGACATCAAAGCATTCAAATTGATGTCCGTTTCAGCTTGTTATTTCAAAGGCGATAAAAACAACGATTCCCTTACCCGTGTCTATGGTACGGCTTTCTTCTCCCAGGAAGAACTTGATCAGTACCTCAAGCTTCTCGAAGCAAGAAAAGAAGCTGATCACAAGAGATTAGGCAAGGAACTCGGTCTTTTCATGCTTTCCGACTATGGTCCAGGACTTCCTTTCTGGCTTCCGAACGGAATGATCATCCGACATGAACTCGAGAACTTCCTTTGGGATCTGCTTACCAAAAATGGTTATTTATTCCTTAAAACCCCTCAGATGCTTTCCCGTGAGCTTTGGGAAACTTCCGGTCATTGGAAAAAATACAAGGAAAATATGTATATAACCAAGGTAGACGGAAAACCATATGCAATCAAACCGATGAACTGCCCGGGCGCTATGCTTGTCTATCTCAATGACCTCCACTCCTATCGTGACCTTCCAATCCGTTATGCCGAATTCGGACTCGATCACAGAGCCGAGGCTAGCGGTGCCCTCAATGGACTTTTCCGTGTCAGAGGATTCACTCAGGATGATGCCCATATCCTTCTTGCTTTCGATCAGATTGGCGATGAAATCAGAAAATTGCTTAAGCTTTTCGGATATGTTTACAAAGTTTTCGGTCTTCCTTACACCATTGAACTTTCTACACGTCCGGATGTCTTTGTCGGCAAGATTGCTACCTGGGACAAAGCAGAAGCAGAACTAAAACTCTGCCTTGAGGAAAACGGTATACCCTATCAGATCAACGAGGGTGATGGTGCCTTCTATGGACCGAAACTCGACTTCAAGATCAAGGATTCCCTCAACAGAGTCTGGCAATGCGGAACCATTCAGCTTGATATGCAGTTGCCGCATCGGTTCGGTCTTACTTATACGGATACCGACGGCAGCAAGAAAGAACCCGTCATGCTCCACAGAGCCATCTTCGGATCCTTCGAAAGATTCCTCGGTATCATTACCGAGAACTTCAAGGGTGCCTTCCCAACCTGGCTTTCTCCGGAACAGGTCAGAATCATCCCTGTCAATATCGAAGACAAGGATATGACGAAATACTGTGAAGCTTTGAACAAGAAGCTTTTCAAGCATGATGTCAGGACCAAAGTCGATATGAGAAACGAATCCATGGGATTCAAGATCCGTGATGGTCAGACCAAAAAAGTCCCATACACCATCGTCATCGGTGAAAACGAGATGAAAGACAAGACAGTCACTTATCGTCTTTACGGTCATCGTGATACCAGAACCGTCAGCGAAGCTGATTTTGTCAAACTTCTTCTCAAGGATATCGAAGAGAAATATCCGGTCCGTTCCTATCAGGACTAATTCATAATCTGCAGTGGATCAATTGATCCACTGTTTTTTTATAAAAAAAAGAGAAGGCTAGGAATACCTTAGCCTCCTCATTTTGAAAGGAGTTGGAATTTCACTGCTGGATGCAGGTTACTTTCTATTTTTGATTCTTGTATTTGTCGGAAACCTTGTTGTTCTGGTTTTCAAAATAATTGATCTGCTGATGATAATCGTTGATTTTATCAGAGATGGAATCATTCTGCTTCTGCAAGGAGAAAACAGCAAATCCAAGGAAGATAGACGCAAAAAGGCTCACACAAGCGATGGTGATACAAGTCCTTTTGAATTTCTTCGGCATCTTTTCGACGCCCGTTCTTCTGATTCTGTCTTTCATGTTGCTATTTCCTTTCTATCGCCCGAAGAATACTTGGCTTGCACCGGTTGTTCTCTTCAATTTCTTCTTCAGAAGGAACAAGCGGCTTTTTCGTAAGCAGTATATATTTACTTTCTTCCTGTCCGAGGATTGGGTGATATTTATCCCCGGTTTGGATCTGAACATAACTCTTCATCGTATTTTTGACAATCCGATCTTCTTCTGAATTGAAGGAAATGATGACCAATCGGCCCTTCGGATTCAAAAACTCGATGGCAGAAACCAATCCCTGTTTCAGTTCGTCGATTTCCTGATTGACTTCATACCTTAATCCCAAGAAGAACTGTTTGGCAGGATGTCCTTGCTTCATCAGTTCTTTTCTAGGAAGAGAAGACTTAATGATATCCACCAATTCAAATGTCGTTCTGATTTCTTTTTCTTGGCGAACCTCGATTATTTTCTTCACCACCGGATAATAGATTTTGCATTGTCCGAGATCTTTGAATACCCGGCACAATTCCTTCTCCGAGTAAGTATTGACGATATCCTTGGCAGTCAGCTTTGCTTTCTGATCCATTCTCATATCCAAGTCTGAATCATATCGGTAAGAAAAGCCCCGGCTAGGGTCATCGAACTGCGGAGAAGAAACGCCGATATCCATTAGGATAAGATCAGAGCCAGCAACGCCGGATTGACGCAGTTGTTCAATGGCCCTTGAATATCTGCTGTGAAGAAAATGAAGCGAAATATTCTTTTCAAAAGGTTTCAGTCTCTCTTCGGAAAAGGATAGTGCATCCTCATCTCGATCGACCCCATAGAATGAAGAACCCTTCTTGATTCTTTTCAGAATTTCGTTTGCATGTCCGGCCCTACCCAACGTCAGATCGACGTAGATGATTTTCTCTTCCTTGACAAAGGAGAGTACCTCTTTCAGCATGACAGGATTATGGTAATTAAACTGACTCATTTCATTTTCCTATCATATCGAAGAGGTCTGTAGAAAAGTCTTCCTGACTTTCCGTAACGGACTTTTGATACTGTTCCTTATCCCAAATTTCAAGGTGGTCATAGACGCCTACAAGGACAACGTTCTTCTTCAGCGCTACGCCTTCCATCATTCTCTTAGAAAGAGAGATTCGATTGTGGGAATCGATTTCGACTTCCTCCGTGTTACTGGAGAAGTATCTTTGAATTCTTCTGACCTTCGGATCGAAGCTGTTCAAAGAAAAAATCTTTTCGGCAATCTTGTCATACCCTTCCTTGGAATAGACAGAGAGGCAGAAATCAGGCCCAAGTTGGACGAAAGCTTTTCCATCCGAAAAGACATCACGGTACTTGCTAGGCAAGACCAGTCTGCCTTTTTCGTCGATGTTCAGTTCTTTATAACCGCTCAGCATGGCCATGTTTCTCCCACTTTGTAACAAAATTATACATTTCTTCCCACAACATTGCAAGAGATACCCACATGATATTCCTTGTTTTTTTCATGTTATCGATATTTTTTCAAAAAAAGGGACTTCAAAGTGGTTAAAAAGTAAAAAAATAACCACAGTAAAAAAGTGGGAGAGAAAACATATCTTTTCCCACTTTGTCCCCCACGTAAAAAGCCTCCCTCATAAGGAAGGAGGCTTTTATTCAAAGATCTAAATCATCCAATTTCGAGAAGGGAGAAGTATTCTTCTTTTTTTCTTTTTCGTATTCAGAATCGGAATAAACCACGAATTCAGGATCCTTGTTCTTGAATTCGACTTCAGAATAATTGGAAGGAATAGCAGAAAACAAGAGTGCAAGTATACTGCCCCTAAGATCATAGGCTCCATCTTTGTCCGGAACAATATCGCTGGACTCATTGTCACCGGGAAGAATCGTCACTTCGACATCATCGTTTATTTCGATTTCGTCGATGCGGTCGTTATCATGGTCATCGATGAGATCGACAAGCGCATATAGGTCAAGACGGATGACATAGCAGTCCTTATTACCGCTTATGGTTTCTTGAACGGAAAGCTCGTTGAAATCCTCAACATTTGTGAATTTGGCTCTTTCTTCATCCGTAAGGAAGAAATCAACATCGATAGGAACATTCAGCTTCGTATTCGGACTTCCAGGAAGAAAGATGATCCGATTATCCTTTTCCATCATTCACCTCTCAGAGAGATACCCAGATTTGATTTGACGGCTGTGACAATACGTTTGACAGCATCTTCGATTTCTTCGCCTTTTAACGTCTTTCCCTCTCTTTGGAAATAAAGGGATACACCGATGTAGCTATCTTTTGTCTTTTCATCGACAAAGCGATCGAAAAGGGAAACATGGTCAAGATAGGTATCCTTACACGACTTGATCGTATCGATCAGTTTCTTATAGCTGGTGGATTCATTGGCTTTGAAAGAAAGGTCTCTTCTGACTTGGGTATCCGCGGAGAATTTCACAAATTTCGTCTTAAGACCCTTAAGTTCCAACAGGAAGCCGAGGTCAATTTCAGCTAAATACACATTCTCTTTTCTTAAGGTCGGATGGACACGTCCGAAAGTTCCGACGAAATCCTTGCCGACAAAAACATCAACGCTGGCATAAGGATGGAAAGCAGGATTCTTGCTGTAAGTAAGACGATATCTGGTTTCGGGAATTCCTATTTTCTGGAAAACAGAAGTGATGATACCTTTCATATCGAAGAAGGAGAAATCCTCACCATCATAGTTCTCCGTCTCATATTTCTTTCCAAGCAAACCGACAGAAAGATAAAGATGAGACCCTTTCTTAGGGTTATCGACATTGGAAATTTCGAACAATCTGAGATCAGGATTATTATGCGTCAGGTTATAATCCATGGTCTGAAGCATACTGGGAAGAAGATCGCTTCTGACGATTTCATGATCCTTTGTCATCGGATTGAGAAGACGATAACTTTCTTCGTTCGTGAACACGCGAATCATCTTATCCATTTTCTCGTCAATCAATGTATAAGAAAGTATCTCATCGAATCCCATGGAAACAAGCATTTCACGGATTTCGCGGCGTTTTCTCTGCTCTGGATTCAATCCTCCCTGAGTGATTGGATAATTCTTCAGGGTTGCAACGAGTCTTTCGGCTCCGAAATAACGATATACCTCTTCATCAATGTCGCACTGCTCCAGAAGATCGACTCTATCCATAGGTGGATATAGAAGATTTCCGACACGACGGATTCGATAGTTTTCGAAAACCTTATTTGCTTCCTCTTCCGTATAGTTTCCGCCAAGTCTATGATTAAGAAGCTCAAGAGAAAACTCGACAGGTTTTTCCTCATCTTTGACGGCATTGAAAGACGAATAGGAGAAGACTTTGTAGGAATCGAGGAATTCCGGAAGAAGACGGAGAGTAATAGCCAAAGCCTCATCTACCATCTTCGGGTTCCTCTCTTTGGCAAAAAGCTGACTGGAAGGAGAAGAAAGTCCGAGCCTAGCCGAAGTATGCCGCACATTGACATGATAGAAAATACCGGCTTCAATATCAAAATCCTTTGTCGAATCCGATACAGCTCCACTATCTAAAGCCATGATACCGGCAACAGACACAGGACGATTGCCTTCCATGACAACAAGATCGTCTTTCTTCAGAATGATGTCTTTCCCGTCAAATGTTTTGACGGAGACAGAATCCAGATTATCGACAACGTGATAATCCCCTGCCTGGTTCTTTTTGGCATCGTACATATTGAGAGGCTGACCAGAAAGCAGCATGCTGAAATTTCCCAAGTCGACAATAGGTGAAACAGGACGAATTCCGCTTGCGGAAAGGAAGTTCTTTATTCTATCCGGAGTCTTCGCTTTGACTTTCACATCCGTGATTCTAAGAATATCGAATCTCGGGCAGGAATCCGTTTCGCTTTTTACTGCAAATTGGGAAGGAATGGCATTTTTCTGGAACTCAGGTGCCTTTTTCATCGGCAAAGACATCAAAGCCGAGATTTCCCTTGCCATACCAAAATAGCTAAGGCAATCAGGACGATTAGGAAGAACATTGATATCAAAAATCGTATCATCCAATCCCAAATAGGACAGAACATCGGTTTCCCCGATAGGAGCTTCTTCGCAAAGTTCCTCGATTCCATCCTTTGACGGTGAATTTTCATCCAAGGATTCGCTTGGAACTCCGAGTTCAAGAAGCGAGCAGCACATTCCGTCGCTTTCTTTTCCGCGGATCATTCCTTTCTTAATGGTTGCGTTCAAAAACGGAAGCACGCAACCTTCCAGGGCCACGATAACCTTGATGCCGGCTCTGGCATTCTTGGCTCCGCATACGATATTCTTGATACCATATTTATTTCCCAAATCCACGGTAAGAAGATGAAGATGATCGCTGTCTGGATGCTTTTCGCAGGTAAGAATCTTTCCGATACAAAGCTTGGATGCACTGGCAAGCGGATGCATATCCTCGACTTCGAAGCCAGAAAAAGTGAGTCTATCACGAACCGTTTTAGGATCAGTCAAGGATAAATCGACCAACTCAGATAAAAGCTTATATGAAAATAACATGATTCATCACTCCTTTCTGAACTGCTTGAGGAATTTGACATCGCCGGTATAGAAACGCTTGATATCGTCGATTCCGTATTTCAACATGGCAACTCGGTCAATACCGATGCCGAAGGCAATTCCTTGATATTTCTTATCATCGAAGCCATTCAGCCTCAGAACGTTCGGATGTACCATACCTGCCCCAAGGATTTCAATCCAGCCGGTATGTTTGCACAAAGCGCATCCTTTTCCACCGCACTCGAAGCAGGAAATATCAGCTTCGACACTTGGCTCAGTGAACGGGAAAAAAGAAGGACGGAAGCGGACTTCCCTCTTCTCGCCGAACAGATGACGAAGAAGAAGAGTCAAAGTTTCCATCAAATTGCTGAAAGTCACATCCTCACTGATGACAAGTCCTTCGATTTGACCGAACTGATGGGAATGAGTAGCATCATTGTCCCTACGATAGACTTTTCCAGGGGAAATGATTTTGATCGGACCCTTTCCTTTGCTTAAAGCCATGTAACGGGCCTGAATGGCAGAAGTCTGGGAACGAAGGACCGTGTTTGGATCAATCACAAATGTATCCTGCATGTCCCTGGCTGGATGATCCTTGGGAATATTGAGAAGCTCGAAATTGTTGGTATCGGATTCGACTTCCGGACCATTGACAACGATATATCCAAGACCGGTGAAAAAGTCCGAGATATCGTCGACTATGGAATAAAACGGATTCTTACTGCCGTTAAAACAGCCATTTCCAGGAAGAGTGATATCGACTTTTCCTTCCTCAAGCTTCTTCTGAAGCTCCTTTTCATTGAGTTCCTTTTCCTTTTCCTCGAAAAGAGAATTAAGCCTGTTTTTCAGATTGCCCAAAGCCTGTCCGAATTCCTTCTTCTCCTCGTTCTTCACATCCTTCATCATAGAATAAAATCCAGTCAGATCACTCTTCTTTCCCAAAAACTGACCCTTGAAGTTGTTTAAGGATAGTTTATCTACGACCTGTTTGATGGCCTGTTGGGCCTTGTTGACCTGTTGTTCTGAAATTTCCTTGAATTCCTGTAATGTCATAACTCACCTTTCTAATCATTGTCAATCGGAATGACAATGGTACCATCGCTGTCATCATCTTCTTCGTCAGCAGCGTCATCCTGTTTTTGATTATCGCCATTTTCTTCAACTGCGAATTCATACACATCAGCAGCCGGTTTCTTCTCTTCTTTTTCTTTTTCGACAGCCGGAACGGCAACATCATTTTCCACCGGCTTCTCATCGGTTTTCTCTTCTTCTTTCTTCTTGTTGAGAAGACTCTTTAGGTAATCAGGAAGGGGAGAGGAATCCTGATCCTTCTCCATTTCCTTTTCGGTCCTGGAGATATCCTTCTTTTCCTCTTTTTGGACAAAAGTATTCCTCATGTGGGGAGTATCGGCAGAAAAATCCATCTCTTTGACAAAGTCTGTGGCAATAATCGCAATCGTGACTTTATCCTTATAATTCTCATCGTACATGACACCGAAGATGATATTCGGTTCGTTTCCGCTCGATTCATTGATGAAGTCCACGGCATACTGGATGTCATCCAGCGTGGTATCATCCCCGATTGTAAAGTTGATGATCATGCTCTGTGCGCCTTTGATGGATGCCTCAAGAAGAGGGGAATTGATGGCATTTCTGGCAGCATCGATGGCTTTTTCCTTGCCGGTTCCGGTTCCAATACCGATCAGAGAAATGCCCTTTCCGGAAAGAGTGGACTTCACATCGGCAAAATCCAAATTGATGATGCCATGCTCAAGAATCATATCCGTAATGGTCTTAACAGCCCTAGCCAAAACCATATCCGCACATTTGAAGGCTTCCCTAAGCCCCTTTGTTCCATTGTTGAAGACAAGCTTATCATTGCTCACGACGATAATGGCATCCACATTCTTCTTCAGTTCGGCAATACCCTGAAGGGCATTCAGCTTACGCTGCTTACCCTCGAAATTGAATGGCCGAGTAACAATGGCAAGGACCAAGGATCCTTGATCCCTGGCTGCTTTGGCAATAACCGGAGCAGCTCCGGTTCCGGTTCCTCCGCCTTCACCGCAGGCCAAGAAGACCATGTCGGCGTCTTTGACGAGGATCTGGATATCGGAATAGGAATCCTCAGCCGCCTCTTTGCCCCGGCTTGGATTTCCGCCGGCACCGAGTCCGTTGGTAATGTTCTTGCCAAGAACATATTTGTTCGGACATTCACTGTGGGCCAAAGCCTGGGCATCCGTATTACAGACAATATACTCGACAAGATCCTTCTTGTCGTTGATCATCTGGTTAACAGCATTGCTTCCGCCTCCACCGACACCGATTACTTTGATCTTGGCATTCGTTGTCAGACTATCTGTCGAAAAGACAAGCGGATTTCTTTCATTTTTTTCTTGCATAATGACTCCTGTTTATTTATCTCTGGAAAAGGACTGATTGCTGAAATTTGTATCGCCCTCCTTCTTCTTGGCTTCCTGGATGGTTGTCTGATAGGTAAAAGAAGAAATCAGGATTGCGCCAAGGCAATTCGCATAAACTTTGTTCCTGGCACCAATTGCCTTGTTGTAGAAAATCATGTTGTCCCTTTTCAATTCATTTACGAAGTAATTGTCAATATCCTCGACATCGCTTCCCGGTCCTGCCAGAATCAAAGGAACATCTTTACCGGCAGAATGAATCTGAACACATTCCTTAAGAGAAGCAACCAAGGGGTCGAAAGCCTTTTTGAAGGCATCGCTGGTATCCGACAGGGTTTTCTGGTCCTCCGTGATGAATACAAACCCGGATTCATTCCTAAGACCGAAAAGGTTCAAGTATTCCAGGGTTTTCTTCACATCCAGAGACAGTGACTTGCTGGCTCGGTCAACCACCTGATCAATGCCATAGCGGATGATTTTCGATTCGTTCATTCTACGTTTTGATACATAAGAAAGGTAGGAATAATCCTTTTCAATATCAAGACAGATATAGGAGGAAGGAACTTCAAAGAAATTTATGAAGCTGATGGTACAAAAAGAAGAAACAAGATAAAGATATATGTCCAGGTGAAGATCACGAAGGATCGATGCATAATGGTTGTAGGATTCCTCATCGACCATCTGAGCATCGGCAAAGACTTCCAGTTGATCCGAAAGCGAACCAACAGGAAAAGTATCGTAGTTCTTCTTGTTGTCATCCGCAAAAAGAGAGGGATCATCATAGACAATCTTCTTCCCTTCCATCTTTGTCTTCTTGTTGATCTGATTCGTGCAGTTCTGGTAATCAACCTGGGTGATTCTGGAAGAAGGATCGACAGTCGTAGATTTACCTTCCTCAGATTTCACCAAAAAACCATCCGGAGGAAGCAGCGCAATGAATACTCCCAAATCATCTTTCAGTTTGCTTTTGGCTTCCCGAAGAAGAAGCGCAAGACTTTCCTCCGTTTCTTTCTTGTTCAAATAACCCTTTTCGTCGATAGGAATCGGTTGACCTTCCATGGCCTGCAGCGCATAGACGGTTCCTTTGAAATAATATCCGGTGACGACTCTCAGCCCACTAGAGGAGAAATCGATGACCGTTACCAAATTTGACATGTCTTATTACCTCCTTTCAATACTGTTTCACAATATCGATGGTATCATTCTGTCTGTATTCGACCTTGAAATGATAAACATCGATAGAATTGCCTTCCGGAAACTTGTATTCCTGCAAGGAAAGAGTTTCTGCTTGTTTGTTGCAGGCATTCAAAGCTTCGTTCAGGAACACTTTCTGATTGAAAATCTTGTCGATTTTGTCATAGAGAACGTTTTCGAAACAGAAAACACGTTCAGTCCTTGTGTCTTTATAAAGAACATCCATGATTTTGAAATTTTCGTTCTTATAGACGACATCCGAAAAACCGTCCAAGACCAAAGAAGAAGTGTTTTTGAAAGGAGAAAACATTTTCTTCGAAAAATCTTCTCCGACATCCCCTTGTCTTATATGAACCTTAAAAAGTGATCCGGACTGACATTTTTCACTGACGGTTTGCTTAAGCTCTTTTTTTCTTTCCTCTTCCAAATTCGTATTGTCAATCAGAGAAAGAACTTCATCAAGTTTTTTTCCGGAAGAAAAATAACTGATTCCCTCATACTGTCCAAGAGGAAAATCCTCTTCGGCTACAACTTTCCCGGAAAAAACATTGGACGAGATTTTGATACCGGATAAAAGTCCGGAGGAATTCTTCTCCAGATTCTGCGAAGCCTCTTTTGAATCGAAAGTAAGAAGCGAGGTCTTTTTGTGAACCCCCATCATATAGAAAACATCTTCTTTATCAAGATTCCTAAGGCCTTCGAAACGAAGAGATTCCACATGAAAGACAGGAAGGGAGAGATAAAGGAAAAGCGAAAGTATCCATAAAAGAAGAAGTACGAGAAAAAAAGTCTTCTTGTTTCGGTAGTGCGTATTTCTTTTTTCAAGCTCATCATCTATCGTCAGATAGCTTGGCGGAGCCGAAAAATCTTCATTTTTCATTTGTTGCGTAGATTTCATTTTTTGCCTCAGGAATATTTTAGCGTAATCAGTCAAATAGAGAAAGCAAAAAAGGACAAATTGAAGAGATTTCCGGAAAAAAGGGTAGCCTTGGATTTATTTCCGATAGATAAACCTCGTTTGGAATCCGAAAAGCGGGAAATAACGTAAAACCTCCTTCATGCGGATGATGGCCATGCTTTTAGAAAGAAAGCTTCCCGATGGATAGAACCGGATATAGTTCTTGTCAGTATAAAGAAGTACATAGAAATAACCCGTCCTTCCAAAATCCACGCCTTCCATGACAAAGCCCTCCAATTTCCCGCAAAAATTGATGACACAAGTTCGGAAAACGCTATTGTCCATCAAAAAGAACCTCAGATCATCTTTATCCTTGAGCAGTCGAAAAAGATAATCCCAGTCATCGACGTATTCTCTCTCATCCATAAAAAATGCTCCTTTTTAGAAGGAGCATACATCAATTCGAAACAAAAAGAAACTGCTGGGAAAAAAGTCGGAAGACATAGGAACAAATCTAGGACGAAAACGACTTTGAAGCAAGAAGGACATAACTGGTCTTCCCGTTGAAGACCTCTTTCTTGAACTCTCCGACAAAGGTGATTTCCCCTTCAGCATTCCCATGGATGCTTTCCGGAACGCCGAAAAATGTGATTTTCCTGGAATGGGCTCTGTCGAAAACAAATGTTGCTTTCTTAGAATCAGCAATCACTAGACTTGTCTTGGAAACCGTGATTTTGAACTGAGGACTTGGAAAACCTTCTCCGAAAGGAAGAAAATCGTTCAGGATATCGAAATTTTCCTGATTCAGGTCTTCAAAGGAGATCTCGATACTTTCATCCTTTTCCTTCGGAAGAAGCAGTGCCTGTTTTTCGATTTCGGTTGAAAAAAGAAGGGCAACCTGGAAATAGTCCTGCTTGCGAATCGTGACTCCACAGGCCTGTGGATGACCACCACAAGTGACAAAATATTTTCTGTTTTTATTCAAAAACGAAACCATATCATACCCGGATGGAACACGGATAGAACCCGTAAACATATTTGTATCTTTTTCATCCTCCGCAAAAATAAGAATCCCTTTGTTCTTTTCGCGAAGAAGGCGGTTGGCAAACAGACCACATAGTCCGGAAGGACCTTTGACCATCGAACAGAAAGAATGGGTGCTTTCGAATTTTTCTTTTTCCTCAACCCTCATTGCTTTCACAATCTTCTTCCGTTCATCGTTCGTCCTAAGGACAAAGTCGGAAAGTTTCAAAACGGATGGAAGGTTATCTTTATCCATGAGCAGGGCACAGGCATGGTTTGTTGCCATAACGTCTTTCTCAATCCTTCCAACGGAATTTAAAGACGGTATGATTTTGAAATTGAAGTCATCGTAAGTGATTTCGGAATGATTCGGTCCGATCAAGGAAATAAGGTTGGGATAAAGATGTTTTTTTAAAGAGGAAAGGGCGATTTTGGCAAGTTCAAGATTATTTCCAGTCATTGGCATGACATCCGAGAATACAGCAATTCCAGAAAGAGTGGCCAGATAACAATCAAACCGCTTAAGAAGTTTGGATGCAACAAAGAAACATAGACTTGCCGCAGAGCAATTATAATCGATGAACGGAGTCAGTTTTTGGTGAAAGATATACTTTGTATCAGGAAGTTCCTGAGAAAGTTCATGGTGATCGATGATGATCACCTCCATTCCCAGCTCTTTTGCCTTTTGGATTGCCTCAGAGCAGGTAATGCCATTATCTACCGTGACAATCAAGGAATAGCCCTTTTCTTTAAAATCCTCAACCCGGCTTTTGCAGATGCCATATCCTTCCCGATAGCGGGAAGGAATAAAATACCCAGGATTCAGGCCTCTTTCACTCAATGCCCTTTTCAAAATAGCGGTAGAAGTAAGCCCGTCGACATCATAATCTCCATAAATCACGGTCTTTTCTTGATCACGGATTGCTTTTTCCAATCTAGAAACGACTTTCTCGAATCTTTCATCACCAAAAGGAGTCTTCAGATTATGAAAAGACCCGGGGAGCTTGCGGCTCCTCAGGTCATCCAAAGTGATTTGATAATGTTCGAGCAAAGAAACAAGAAACGTACCCATATCAGTGACGGAATTCGTTCATACCGACAATGATCGTCTCGTGCGGACCTTCAGGATCCACATAGCGCGTTCCATCAGGAGCGAATTCATTCGGATTCTCGGCAAGAGTAGCTTCTTTCTTCTTTTCATCCATCTCTTGAGCCTTCTTATCATTTCGCTTCTCTTTCCTGTTGTTGAACCAATCGCTGAAACGACGGAAGGAAATGTGGGAAGTGCAGAGAAGATAGAACGGAAGGGCAAAACTATAAAGAAGGACAACAGCCAAGATGGCAAGGATCACACCAAGAACAGTCATAGAAAGCAAAGAGGAATCGACGAAGACAAACGGAACGAAGAGAACCAAAGAAGACAACACCGGAACAAAGATCATGACCTTGTTGCGTTGGATAAGACTGTTGAGAATATCCTTTCTTTCTTCTTCAGTAGCCTTTCCTTTAAGTCCAAGTTCCTTGATAATGGTCTTGTTTTCATGGAACAGAGGGACAATAAGGAAGTCGAACACAAGATTCAAGGCAAGAACGGCAAAGGAAACATAAGGATTGAAGCTAAGGTGTGAAAGAGCAAGAACGCCTATCGACAAAGAAGCAAAGGCAGTTCCAGAGGCAATAATAGTAAGGAACATATTGAGTCCGAAACGGACAAAAGCATACACAGAAACAAAGCAAGCCAATAGGAAGAGGACAAGGAACAGGTTGTTGATATCGTGTCCGAGATTGATCGGAGAGGTTTCCTGCGAATAGGCAACAAAGGAATCAGCCTTGTAATTTCCATCATTGATTGGATTGATGATTTCATTGCTGACTTCGACATTACGTCCAGTATCCAGCATGCCATCTTCCAGAGCTTCCAATGCAGTCTTATTCGAGTCTTTCAAGGATTTGATGTCATTAAGGTTCTGCAAAGTGTGTACGTTGAAGTAATTGACATAATATTTGATTCCATCATCGTCATACTTCTCGACGACATTGACAAAGGCAGTATTGGCTTTGTAGACAATCTTGCCCTCGGTTTCTTTGGATGAATCGGAAACGATAGCAAAGGAACCATCTTCTTCTCCCAGTTTATTCAAATAGGCAAGATATGTTTCCGAACTCTCGAGTTTCGAATAGGAATTGTTGTATGTTGCAAATTCAATAGAAAGCTGATAGGAATGGGCATAACTGCCACTATTGTTGAAGAAGGAATTTTCTCCCTTTCCCAAAGCATAATTCATCGGAAGAGATATTCCTAAAGTAAGGGCAGCAATGACAGCCGACACATATAACGGAATTCTACCTTTCTTCCCGGCTTTGACAAATTCCTTCTTTTTGTCGGAATTATCCGAAGAGTTTTTCTTGAAGGAGAAATAGGGGCGATTATCATCTTTGACATCTTTGCAAAGCCAGTAAGTAGCCCATTTGTTGAGGAACGTCGTAATGATCCAACTGAAGAGGACACCGACCATGACGGCACCGAAGAAGGTCTTAAACGATCCTAACGAAACAAGGAAACCGAACAAAGAGCCAAGGAAGAGAACCAAAGCAGTATCTAGCCCAACAAAGAAGGACTTACGATAACCTTCGCGGTTGGCTTTCTCAATGTCCCTTCCTTTCTTCAACTCGTTTTTGACGTGCTGGAAATAGTTTGCGGACAGGAAGATGGAGAATACAGCAACAACACAAAGTCCTGCAATACCGGCAATAGAGAATTCAAATCCAAGAAGATTGAAGAGAATGACGGAAATGAACAGGGAAGCAAGAAGATTGATGCTGGAAGTGATTCCGCTGAAACCATAAAGAGCAATGAGAAGAACGGCAATGACAAGAAGAGCTACGCCGAAACCGATATAGGTCTTTTTGAAAGCATTGCTGCCAAAGCCGGCATAGATAGCATTGGAGTATAGATAATGGATATCGAAACCATAATCTTCACTGTTGAGCATGCTGACCATAGCACGTGCGGAAGAAACGGTGAATGCATTTCCGTCTTTGTCGCTGGTCAATGCAATCATCTTGTTTTCGGAAGAATAATTGGATGTATCCAAAACAGCAATAACCTTCCTGGAAACTTCCTCATCAACTCTCTCGCCACCGTATCCATAGGCCTTGTTATAGGTATCCTCTTTGGTTTTGTTCTGCCAAAGATAGATCTTCGTTTCCTGGGAATCAGAAGAATCGGAAGAATCGGCATCTTCATCGCTGGCATATTTGCGGTTGGCCGATTTGCTGTCTTCCGTCTTTACATCATCCTTATGAGCAGTTGCAGCATTCTTGCATTCAGTGATAAGCTGATCCATCATTGTGGTGGATTTTATGCAGATGCTCGGATAAGGAGTAGTTCCGTTATAAACAAGCTTGGCAACGGGATCATCGAACAATTCGTTTCTATCCTGGTAGTAGACATGATCGTCTCCGACAGTCGCCATGGACAAGGAACCATCGTAGGAAAGGACCTGTTTGACATTGTTGAGTTCTGTATCAGAGAGAGGTGAGAAGGTGACGTTTATCTTATAGCCTTCGCCTTCCTTTTCCCCGCTTGTGATACCTTTTACAAGCTCGACTTCGGCATTTCTCACACCAAGGTCATCAAGCCTCGCCATGATTTTGCTTTCGATATCGATTTCATCCAACTTCTGAATGGAAGGGTTGAGGTTAGGATAATTCGAAATGGAATAATCGTTATCTTCTCTTTGAGTCAAAGAAAAAGTAAGCTGGGTAGATTTTCCGTACTCCATGGCATCCGTCGTGGATTCGAAAATCGTCTGAGTGTTGAAAACCAAAGTACTGATCACAGTCAGCATCATCACAATATAAGCTAAGAAACGACGCATCGAGGAAATCCTCCATTCTAAGCACACTGCTTTTAATTATTAAAAATATATACTTGAATAATCTAACAAAAACGCATCCTTTTTACAAGGAATAATTCATAGGTATAAGTAGAAAAAGACCATTTTCGGAAAAGTTTCAGTCAACAGAAGACGGAACCGGTATTTTCAGGTGTTCGTAGGCTTTTTTTGTCGCCACTCTACCTTTCGGGGTGCGATTGATCAATCCGATCTGTACAAGATAGGGTTCATAGACTTCGCTGACGTTTTCCACGCTTTCCCCGATTGCAGAGGCAATGGAAGAAAGACCGACAGGTCTGCCATTATACCGATAGATAAGACATTCCAGAAGCCGGCGATCTGTTTCATCCAGCCCAAGATCGTCGATGGAAAGGAATTTCATGGCCCGCTCTGTCGCCTCTAGGTCAATCGTATCCTTTCCTTCAAATGTAGCATAGTCTCTTACACGTCGGAAAAGGCGGTTCGCGATTCTCGGCGTCCCTCTTCCGCGAACAGCAATCTGATACGCGGCTTCCAAAGTTATAGGAAAGTGTAGTGCCTTGCTGGTTCTCTGGATGATATTAAGAAGTTCTTCCGGAGTATAGTAATTCAATCGGAAAAGAATACCGAAACGATCTCTTAAAGGCGCCGAAAGACTGCCGGCATCGGTTGTAGCACCGACCAAGGTAAACGGCGGTAAAGGGATGTTGATGGTTCTAGCATCCGAACCTTTTCCGACGATGATGGATAGATTGAAATCCTCCATTGCCGAATAAAGTACCTCCTGTACAATAATCGGCATTCGATGTATCTCGTCGATAAAAAGAACATCTCCCGGGTTGAGCGAAGAAAGAATACTGGCAAGGTCTCCGGTCCTTACCAAGGACGACCCGTTTGTGGTCTTGATATCGCTTTCAAGTTCATTGGCAATGACATTGGCAAGAGTCGTCTTGCCAAGTCCGGGAGGTCCATAGAAAAGAACATGGTCCAAAGATTCTTTGCGCTTCTTAGCACCCCAAATAAAGATGGAAAGTTCTTCTTTGATGGCTTCCTGTCCAATATAATCGCTTAGTTTCTTCGGACGGAGCGAAACATCGATATCATCGATCTTTTCCTTCAGTTCTTTAAGAACAGAGCCTTCTTGAAGATTGTCGTTCTCTTCCTTTTTCATGTTATTTCTTGTTGAGGTTCTTCAAAGCAATCTGAGTATACTGCTCCACACTGAGCCCCCTTTGATCGATGGAGGAAATCGCATCCTTGATTTCTTTTTCTTTGAAACCGAGACTCCGCAACACTTCCGTTGCATCATCAAGATTCTTATCGATCGTCTTCGCTTCAAGATCAGCCATCTCCAAATGTCCCTTCAGATCCAAGATAATTTGGCTGGCAGTTTTTTTTCCGATTCCGGGGACCTTCATGAGAAACAAAGTATCGCTCTGCTCTATGGCTAATCTCAGTCTCTGGGCACTGGTTGCCTTGAACATATTCAAGGCGGTTTTAGGTCCTATCCCTTTGACACTGGTAATCGATTCGAAAAGATTCTTTTCCAACAAGGACTTGAATCCGACAAAATACTGTTCGTTCTCATTATGAACAAAACAGACAAAGACAAACATCGTCTCACCAATGGGAAATTCATCCACATGGGCAACCAAAACGTCATAGCCGACGCCTTGGCATTCGACTACGACAGAATCCTTTGTATGCATACCGATCAGGCCATGAAGATAATAATACATAAATGCCCCCTATAGAGAATCGACCTCGAAAAGAAAATCCGTCCACTATTCGTAATAATCGAATTCGTAATCGTCAAGGATAACGGTATCTCCAGTATGGGCACCGGCTTCTTTGAGTCTTTCATCGATTCCGATCCGATCAAGATATCCCAAAAGACGATCGATTCCTTCATCCGTCTTCGTATTAATAAGATGGTAGGTACGGACAACTCTTTCTCCTTTGATTTCGAAAGTATGTTCATCAATCCTGACAATCTGATATTCCGGAATCTTACCATTGTCCATGGCTTTTGCAGAATAGACCTTTTCTTCCGATCCATCCGGTTCGGAATTTTTCAGATCCTTAAGCTTGGCCTGGGAAACAAGGGTATAAAGACGTTTTATCAAAGGTTTTAATCCTACGCCGGTCTTTGTGGAAAAGGAAAATACTTCGTATTTCCCCTCCAAGGATTTTTTGAAAGCATCGACTTTTTCCTTATCGTAATCCTCATCGATCTTATTCAAACCGACCACCATGATTTTGTCTTTCATCTTGGAAGAGTATTCGTCAAGCTCGTGGTTGATTTTTTCGAAATCCTCATTCAAGGAAGTGTCTTTTGTGACATCCAGGATATGAAGGAGAACTCGACAACGTTCGATATGTCTCAGGAACTGGGTTCCAAGGCCTCTTCCCTGACTGGCACCATCGATAAGGCCGGGAATGTCCGCAACGACAAACCTTTTATCGACATTCACGAAGCAAACACCAACCATAGGCTCAAGAGTGGTAAAAGGATAATCCGCGACCTGTGGGTTGGCTCTTGTGACAGCACTCAAAAAGGAGCTTTTCCCAACATTGGGATATCCGACAAGTCCGACGTCGCCCAACAGCTTGAGTTCGAAATAGAATGTTTTTTCTTGCCCAGGAAGACCGTTTTCGGCAAAATTCGGGGTTTTTAGCCGAGCATTCTTGAACATGGCATTCCCTCTCCCACCTCTTCCGCCTTTGACAGCCAGATAGGTATCCCCTTCATGGTAGAGATCTTTCAGGACATGCCCCTCTTCATCTTCGATGACAGTCCCAATCGGAACGTAAAGCGTTATATCTTTGGCATCTTTTCCGAATTGAAGCTTCGTCCTTCCATTTTCGCCAGGCTCTGCTTTGATGGTCTTTCCGAAGCGGTAATCAGCCAAGGTATCGACACTCGAGGAGCTTTTTATGAAGATAGAGCCACCTTTACCGCCGTTTCCGCCATAAGGGCCTCCTGCTTCTACACACTTTTCCCTACGAAAAGCAATGGCACCATCTCCACCCTTTCCGGATACCAGGGTAACTTTCACCTTGTCATTCATAGAAACCTCCGTTTTTTGTGAAAAAAAGAAGCTTCGGGAGACCCCGAAGCTAAAGTTTTTTGATTCGAACTACTTTGCAGTGACTTCAGGTTTTGTCGGATAGACAGAAACCTTCTGACGATGTCTGTCAACTCTTTCGAATTTGACATAACCATCGATCAAAGCAAAGAGAGTATCATCTCCGGCTCTCTTGACATTATTGCCAGCGTGGATTTTCGTTCCTCTCTGACGATAGATGATTGAACCGGAATGGCACCACTGTCCATCAAACAGTTTGCAGCCAAGTCTCTGGGCATTGCTATCACGTCCGTTTTTCGTGGAGGTGACACCCTTATGGGATGCGAAGAGCTGGATGTTAAGTTTAAATCTCAATTCCATTTTTAACCTTCTTTCCTGGAAACTTCGACTTTTACTGTATCGGGATAAGCCTGACTGATAGTGACGAGCTGAACCATAAGAGTTTCCAGAACGATCTTATCGTGTTCGTTAAGCTCAGATAGAGCAACAACCGAAGAATCACCTTCTTTTACTTTGAATCGAAAGCATTTTTCATCCCTGAGGGCATTCAATGCACCGACAAAGCATGAAGAGACACCGGCACAAACAATATCCTTGCCAAATCCCATGTCTCCATGTCCTTTGACGGAAATGGATCTCACAGAATCCCTATCCTCAACAACCGACACAACAATCATAAACTACTTGATTTCGATAGCTTCGATTGCAACTGCAGTATAAGGCTGACGATGTCCACGATGGACTCTGACGTTAGACTTGGCCTTGTAACGAAGAACATGAATCTTCTTTTCACGGCCCTGCTTGACAATCTTGGCTTTCACACTGGCATCCTTGACAAACGGTTTTCCGAGCTGGACTTTCTCGCCATCTTCGACATAAAGAACTTTGTCGAAAACGACTTCAGCATCCTTCTCGCCATCGAGTTTCTCGACGAAGAGAGTCTGACCAACTTCGGCTTTAAGCTGTTTGCCGCCGGTTAAAATGATAGCGTACATGTGCTTTTTGCCTCCTTTATCAAATTCTAATGACTCGCTCTTGTGGTCCCTTTTCAGGAGTTTCATACCACTTTGATGCGGTTGTAGGCTATTGGAGGCCATACAACGTCTAATAGTCTATCAAACAAAGTACAATAATTCAATGATTTTTAAATAAAAAACTGCGGAAAATCCGCAGTCAAAACTAATGTAAGACAAAGAACAAAGGATCCTGAGTGCCCTTGACTGGATCATAGCCGAGTTTGGCAGCATATGCTTCATGCTGCTTGGAAAGAGCCATATCCTGTCTGGAAGCATCGATTTCAGCCATGTTGTGATAGGCAATGCCAAGTCTTCTTTCGCCGGCAAGAGAATAGTAACGATAGGCAACGGTAAGATTCTTCGGATCATTGACTCTGCTTCTGAAGCAGTCGCCAAGATAATTCAAAGCATAAGGATAACCTTTTCTGGCAGAATCCATGATGAGATCATGACCCTTCTCATCATCCTTGAAGAGGTAGCTATTATCAAGATAAATGAGACCGAGCCTGTATTCCGCAGAGGCCGAGCCGCGGCTGATGGCAACCAAGTAGTATTTTCTGGCCATATCAAGATCGCGTGCAAGAAGGGAATTATAACCCTCATAAAGGAAAGCTACAAGAATAGCAGCTCTGGTAGATCCCTTTTCGGAAGCGGCTTTGGCAAGTTCGATACCATCGAGACGTTCCTGTTCGGTGGAAGCCGGATTGTCTATCATACGGATAGCCTGCAGAAGCATTTCTTCCTCGGAATCCTCTTTGAGAAGTGGGATGTCGGTCGGATAGACGATTGCATCCGGATTTTCGGAGGTCTTGACCTCTTCGACAGGTTTCTCCTCCGGAGTTTCCTGAGCAGTCTCCTGAGTAGGCTGTTCCTTTTCCTTCTCGATCTCCTCGACCATCTTGGCAGCAACCTCATCGTCGTTGTCCTTGCAGGCAAGACGATAGTATTCCAAAGCACGTTCCTTATCCTGAGGCTCGCTTCCTAAGGCATAATAATAGTAATCACCTAAATCGTGATAATCCATGGAATCACAGTCTTCCTGGAAAAAATAGTTGCAAGATGCATCATAATATTGTCTTGCCATTTCAGCATCCGGTTCAATGCCGGTGCAACCTTCTCTCACGATACGTCCAATTTCAAAATAGGACTTACCTTTTTTGTCGGCTTTGCGGGCCGATTTGTTGATAAGAGCAAGACCTTTGTTGACTTTCTTGCCTTCTTTGACCATCTCGAGACCAGCTTCAAGGTTAGAATCCATTGTATATGCCATACAAAACGCTCCTTATTATCCTCTTTCAAAGATATACTAATTATAGTTTCTAATGAAAAAGTTTTCAACATCCGACTATCATTTTCCGGAAATTTCCGCCTTCTTAGCAAAAAATCCGGACATATACGAATAATTTTCACTGCCCAAAACCATAAAACCGACCATTCTGGCCTTTTTCTCAATCAGAATCTGACACAACCTATGATAGCAAGAAATGTCCGCTTCACTGAACTGGGGATTACCGCTAGGATGATTGTGAACAAAAAGCATCCCATCTCCTGCCAAGATAGGTAAATGATCGAATATTTCATAAGGAAACTGTATTTTGTCATAAAATCCAGAATCCTTCCGAACAATATGTTTTACTTTTCCATCCCGAGACAAAAGGAAAATCAGAAGAGCTTCCTTTTTTCTTTTGTAGAAAAAGGTCCTAGTCTGAAGAAAACAATCCTGGCAGGAGTTGATTTTTCCGATTGTCATCAAGGAAAAGCGTCTAATGAACTCTAACGAAGTCATAAGCCGGAGACGTTTGACCTGCCCGATTCCGTTCCCATGTACCAAGCCTTCCCATTCGAAAAGGATGCTGGAAAGGCCGTGGTATTTGTCCATGGTTTGCTTCGACAGGCTTAGGACGTCCGACTTCTTGCCACCTGTCTCAAGGACAAGCGCAAGAAGTTCTTCATCCGTCAAGGAGAACAATCCGCAGGAAAGTGCCTTCTCCCGTGGCTTCATCATTCACCCCAGGAAAATTCGAATCCGCCTGGAAGTTTTGTTTTTCCTTTTTTCGACATGAAGATGCGGTAAACAACAACAGCAACAACCCCTATAGCAAGAAGAGCCATGATGGCAGAAAGGGTGATCGCTTCACCACCTTTCGTGTCCATCATCTCCTGATCAGTAAGAATTCTATGATCCATATTAGGATACCTCCTATAGAAAATGGACCATAAAAGCAGAAAGCGTCCAGCCTATTTGGAGTACTTCTTTAGCTCATCAAGGAAGGATTGATATTTTTCCTTCTCGCTCTTGACCTTCTCCGGATTTGCTCTGGAAACAAAATTCGGATTATTGAGCATCTTTTCGCTTCTTTCTATTTCTTTTTTCAAAAACTCGACTCTTTTTTTGATTTTCTCCTGACTGGCCTCATCCTTGCTGTCATCAATAGCCAATGCGAAACTAGGCAGGTAAAGATAATCGTCCCTCTTATCCTGTGTAAGTACAATGCTCTTTGCAAAAGCAAAACGGGTAAGATAAGGTACCACGGCATCAAAGTTTTCCTTTCCACCACTGACTTTCAGGTCAATCGGGGAATTCGGAGCCAGTCCAAGTTCCGATTTATGGTTTCTCACAAGACGGATAGCCTCTCTCAAAGAAAGAGCAAGATCCCTTGTTTTCTTGTCAATCTGATATCCGCTCAAAACCGGATAGGATTCCTCATAGATGGACTTCTTGCCGAAAGGAAGATAAGAGTAGATTTCCTCGGTGATAAACGGAGCAAACGGGAAAAGGACGATGAGGATTCTCTTGAGAATATCATAGAGAACATTGTAAGTGACTTCCTTGTCCGTATCTTTCAAAGTCAAAGCGACTTTGGAATACTCCAAATATTCGGAACAGAACTCATCATAGACAAAATGATATACATAATCGGCAGCCTGGCCAAGTTCATATTTATCCATATTGGTCTTGACGTTTTCCAAAAGTCTGTCTGCTTCATCGTAGATAAAACGGTCAAGATAGGAAAGCCTGGATTCATCGATTTTCTTCGGAACAAAGTCGTCTGGGAGAAGAGAAAGGATATAACGCGAAGCATTCCAGACTTTGTTTAGGAAATTATGAGCGTTTTCGACCTTATTGTAAGAGAAGTTGATGTCCAAACCCGGAGTTCCGCCGGTAGCAAGAGCATAACGGAGAGAATCCGTTCCATATTTTTCGATCACTTCGAAAGGATCGATTCCGTTTCCTAAGGATTTAGACATCTTCCTTCCTTGACTGTCACGGACAAGTCCATGGATATACACTTTCTTAAATGGCATTTTCCCGGTGAAATGTAGACCTTCGAAGGCCATTCTTTCAACCCAGAAAAAGATAATGTCATAGGCAGTGACCATAACATCAAGAGGATAGAATCTCTTGAACAGAGGATCTTCACAATTCGGCCATCCCAGGAATGCAAAAGGAGCAAGAGCAGAAGAAAACCAAGTATCCAAAACATCCGGATCCTGACTATAGACTTCCGGATCCATAGGATCTACCGAGCAGACGACTTCGCCGGTATTTTTGTTGGTATAGACAGGGATTCTATGTCCCCACCAAAGCTGACGTGAAATACACCAGTCATCAGTCTTGGAAAGCCACTGGTAGAAGATATCCTTGAATCTTTCCGGGAAAAAGACCGTTCTCTGATCGGTATTCTGAATTTCCATAACCGCTTTGCTCAGGGCATCCATCTTAACAAACCACTGTTTGGAAAGCATCGGCTCGACAACAGCTTTGCTTCTTTCGGAATGTCCGACATTGTGAACGATGTCTTCGACCTTGATAAGGTCACCCTGCTGCTTGATTTTCTCTACGATTTTCTTTCTGCAGGCATAACGGTCGAGGGAAACATATTCCTTCGGGCAGTTCTCGTTCATGGTCGCATCTTCGTTCATGGTCTTCACGAATTTCAGACCGTGGCGTTTGGCAATCTGGAAATCGTTCGGATCATGGGCAGGAGTGCACTTCATGACGCCGGTACCGAATTCCTTGTCGACATAACGGTCGGCAATAAGAGGGAGAAGTTCGCCGTTTGCCGGATTGATGACTTTTTTCCCTTCCAGGCCCTGATAACGTTCGTCTTCCGGGTTGAAGCAGACCGCCTGGTCACCGAACATCGTCTCTGGACGGGTAGTTGCCACTTCCAGATAGCGGGAATGGTCTTCAAGCCAATATTTGAAATAATAGAATTTACCGTTATCCTGGCTATATACGACTTCGATATCACTGAGAGCCGTCTTTAATACCGGATCCCAGTTGATGATTCTTTCCCCACGATAAATAAGCCCTTCGTCATAGAGTCTCTTGAAGACAACATTGACTGCTTTCACCATTCCAGGATCCAAAGTAAATCGTTCCTTGGAATAATCCATGGACAGACCCAAGGCTTTCCATTGTTTGGTGATGTAGTCCCCGTGTTCTTCTTTCCATTTCCAGGCTTCTTTCAAGAAGCCTTCTCTTCCAAGCTCGTATTTGTTCTTTCCCTCTTCCTTCAACTTTGCTTCGACTTTAGCCTGAGTGGCAATGCCGGCATGATCCATATCCGCGAGGAAAAGGACATCATACCCGCAAAGTTTCTTATAACGGGCGATGATATCCAGAATCGTGGTATTTGTCGCATGTCCGATATGAAGGATACCGGTAACATTCGGCGGAGGAACGATCATCGAAAACGGAGGTTTGGAGAGATTCTCTTCCCTCATAGCCTCAAAATAACCGTTCTTTTCCCAGAATTCCTCTTTGCCAGCTTCGGAAATCTTGCTGTCATACGCTTTTGCCATTTCTTTTTTCATAAAAAAAGCCTCCAAGTTGAAGGGACGCACCTATAGTGCGCGGTACCACCCCTCTTCGGCATAACCGCTCTCTTTCGTCAAAGGCTCCAAGACGACTCGGAAGTTCTGACCGCTCTTTTCCACCAAACAAGAGCTCTCTCTGGATCAGTTGTCTTCTTCCCTTCTTTTCAACGCCTAGAATATTGTAAAGCAAAACAACTTCCTTGAAAAGAAAAAGAAAAAAGGAAACGACCAAAATGGTCATTTCCTTGTAACTTTAAGGATGTCCTGCCGTATCAGATCGAATTGTCTTTCATCTTTTGCAGAAGAAACAAAACAGGAAACCTCCGGTTTTTCTTCTTCGACCTTCTTGATCTGAAGATCAAGGAAATGTTTTTCCGAAGTATTCAGTTTGTCTGCTTTAGTAAAAATATAACTATAGTTCAAGCCCAGTGATTCCAGGTAAGAGGCAAATTCAAGGTCACCTTCCTGAAGAAGCCTTCTTGAATCGATCAGAATATAGATTTTTCTTAGCCTTGGATTCTCTTCGATAAAATCCTTCATCAAGCCTTCGAATGTATCTCTTTTAAAGGAAGCAAAGCCATATCCTGGTACATCGACAAGATAGAAACGCGAATTGATCAGAGCATAATTGACAAGTTGGGTTCTACCCGGCTTCTTGCTGGTCTTCATAAGAGACGGCATCTTGGTAAGCGAATTGATGAGAGAGGATTTGCCGACATTGGATCTTCCCATTAGGGTAACCATCGGTTTATCGTTGAGGAACTGCTCCTTCTTAGCAGCAGAGGTAACAAACGAGGCCGTTTCGAACAATAACTTATTCGCCATCGTTTTCTTTTTTGGAAGCCTTTGTCGTTTTCTTCCCTTTTTCTTCCTTGTTACCAGTCAGCTTTTCGATTTCGGCCTTTTTCTTGTATATATCTTCCATGAAGACTCCACTGAAGAGATCTTTTGCCTTTTTCACTTCGACAATTTCAAGATTGTCGGAAATCTCTTTGGGCAGTTCCATGCGATCCTTATGGTTTTCGCTAGGGATGAAGACGGTCTTAATATGGTCCCTTACCGCGGCATTTGTCTTTTCCCTAAGTCCGCCGATAGGAAGAGAATTGCCACGGAGGTCTATTTCACCGGTCATAGCGACATCATTGCGAATCCTGGTTTCCGTTATGGCGGAAAGAATGACAAGGGCAGTAGCGATGCCGGCACTAGGACCATCTTTCGGAGTCGCACTTTCCGGGAAATGGACATGGATGTCGTGAGTGGCGAAGTAATTCGGATTGATTCCAAGTTCCGTAGAGATGCTTCTGACATAACTCAAAGCAGTCTCCGTAGCTTCCTTCATCACATCTCCGAGGTTTCCTGTCATGATGAGAGAGCCTTTTCCAGGGAAGGTATTGCATTCGATTTTCAGGACTTCGCCGCCAGCCTGCGTGTAAGCCAAGCCATTGATGACACCGACCTGAGAATCATCGACGTTATGTTCATGATAGAAGATTTCGGCTCCCAGGTACTTTTTGACAAGAGGAACATCGACAACAATGCTCTTGTTGTGTTCAGGATCATTAAGATAATCCACGGCAAACTTACGGTCGATAGTACCAATCTGCCTTCTGAGGTTTCTGACACCAGCTTCCATGGTGTAATACTCGATGATGTAATCCAAAGCTTCATCCGTCCAGGTCATCATTCCAGGCTTGATTCCGTTTGCCTCTTCTTCAAGATGGATAAGATGAGTCTTCGCGATTGTGACCTTCTCGAATTTCGTATAGGTGTTCAATTCAATCATTTCCAGACGATCGAAAAGGGCACTAGGGATTTTGGAAATGTCATTCGCCGTGCAGATGAAAAGAACCTTGCTCAAATCGAAGCTTTCGTCAAGATAGTTGTCCTTGAAGAACTGGTTCTGTTCCGGATCGAGAACCTCAAGAAGAGCACTGGCAGGATCACCATGGTATCCGCCACCGTCAATCTTGTCGATTTCATCCAAAAGGAACACAGGGTTATTTGTTCCGCATTTCTGAAGAGACGAAATGATCTGACCAGGCATAGCACCGATATAGGTTCTTCTATGTCCGCGGATTTCGGCTTCATCGGAGACACCGCCCAATGCGACTTTCACAAATTTTCTTCCCAAAGCCTTGGCAATGGAAATGGCAAGGGAGGTCTTACCGACACCAGGAGCACCATAGAAGCAGAGAATCGGAGCTTTCAGTGAATTGGTGAGCTGTTTTACGGCAAGATACTGGAGGATTCTGTCCTTCTGCTTTTCAAGGCCTTCATGATTTTCATCCAAGACTTTCTTGACATTGGCAAGATCATCGTTATCCGTGCTGGAAACTTTCCAAGGAAGAGTCGTAATCAGATCAAGATAATTGGAAAGCACACTGATTTCCTGACTTCCAGTCGGCATGCCTTTAAGCCTGGTGATTTCCGAACGAATACGTTTTACGATATTGTCCGGGAATCTTTCCGGATGATCGGCAATGAGTTTTTCATAGGCATCGATTTTGTCGCCGCCGTCGAATTCCTTGAGCTGGTCTTTCACGACCTTCATCTTCTCTCTCAGTACATATTCACGCTGATTTTTATCAATTGCTTCGGAAACCTTCTGCTGGATATCGAATTCGACTTTGCTGTCGAGATTGAAACGATCGAGATCATTGATAAGAATCCGGAATCTTTCGATGGGATCTTTTTCTTCAAGCACGATCTGCTTGTTGAAATTCGAGGTGTTCAAAAATGCCGCGATATGGAACGGAATGAAGCGGACATCGCTGACCGTCTGGGAAAAATCCGGAAGTTCGGGAAGTTGGGCGTATTTGCCCCGCAAAGATGAATAATTGGTAGCGAATCTACCAAGCATCTCATAGATTTTGCTGTCCTCCCTATCATAGGTAGGACGGACATTGACGTTAGCCATTACGGTATTGGAAACCGAATCAATATTGAAATCGGTTAGATCGACGGCACACTTGCCGATTACTTTGACCCGATAGCCTTCTCCGACCTTTTCCGTCTCAAGAACGCGGCAAAGCGTACCCACAGTTTTGGTTCCAGGGAGAACAAGGTTATCGAAATCCCCATAGGCGTTTTCCTTGTTCGAAAAGGACATGACAAAATCGTCACCGACCTTCAGAAGGGAAAACAGGTGTGTATCATAATTGTTTCTCGCAGTTATGGTCATTTCGATATCCGGAAGTGCGACACTTGAGGAATTCGGAAGAACCGAAAGTCTGCGCTGACCAAATGTATCCATATTGGAGCCTCCTTTTGAATAGCATATATTAGCACACGTGTTGCATGAGTGCTAATCGTGCTAATAATATAATACGTACTTAGGCGGATTTCAAGGAAAAGACATTGTTTTTCTTAAATGAAACGAAAAGCCCCTTTCGGGGCTTGATTTACAAAATAGACAAAGAATTATTCAGCTTTAGCTTCTTCAGTCTTGGCTTCATCGGCTTTGACATCGTCTGCCTTTGCTTCTTCTTTCTTCTCTTCCTTTTCAGCGACCTTTTCTTCTTCCTTATATCCATTGAGGATGAGAACTCTATCCTGGACTCTATGAGTCATAATCGAGGTGAAAATCTGATTAAGGTATCCATTGATCTGATTTCCGATCTGCTCTTCACTCATCTTGGAAGAGCGGAGATATCCGGAATATCCTTTGACGAATTCATCGATACTGCTTCCTAAGACAGATTCAATATCCTTGTTCTGGACGGCAGGAAGCTTCTCGGCTTTGGCAATCTCGTCATAAACGAGGGAATTCTTGATTTCGGCAAGAACACCATCGGCAATTTCTTTGCGATATTCGTCTTTGCTCTTCTTGATGAGCTTCAGATATTCATCCAACGTGAGTCCCTGATTGAGGATGTTCTGTTCATCCTGCTTGATTCTGGAATCGACCTGAATATCGACAAACTTGTCGGAAACAACAAATTCAGAATTGTTTCTGACCTGAAGAAGAAGATCATTGAGGATTTTGTTCAAGTACTCGGACTCAGCATCCTTGTTCAAATGGCTGACGACCTTGCTCTTGAGTTCGTTCAAATCCTTGGATGCATATTCACCACTCAAAGTGGTGGCAAAATCATCGTTGATTTCCGGGATTTCCTTGACCTTGACAGAATTCAAAGTGACCTTGAAAACAACCGGCTTGGAAGTAAGCGGAGCAGGATAATTGTCAGGCATGGTCAAAGAGACATCGAACTTGTCTCCAGCCTTATGGCCGACGACCTGAGCTTCGAATCCAGGAACAAACTGATTGGAACCAAGGACCAAATCAAAGGACTTGGCACTGCCGCCATCGAATTCCTTGCCATCCATCAGACCGACAAAATCGATGTTTGCGGTATCGCCGTTTTCGGCTGCCTTATCCTTAGGAGCAAGTTCCGCTTCGTTTTCGGCAAGTCTCTTGAGTTCCTTCTCGACATCGGCATCCGTGATTTCTCTCTTTTCGGCTTCGGACTTAAGACCTTTGTATTCACCCAACTTGCTGACAAAAGGTCTCAAAATATAGGAAACCAAAATCTCGGCACCATCGGCAGAGAACTTCTTGACAGAAACTTCCGGACGATAGTTTACGACCTTATTTCCCTTGAAATAATCGGAAAGGGCAGTATCTGCCTCGAAATTCTTATCGTAGATTCTAAGAAGCTGATTGATGGTTTCATTGTTGATGGCTTCATTTCTAAGATACTTGGAAGCGACGCTGACTGGAGCTTTTCCTTTTCTATATCCTGGAACAGTGACATCAAGGCAAAGATGGTTGATGGCTTTGTCGACTGCCTTCTTGACGTCGTCTTTGCTATAGGAAGCAGTAACAAGAAGCTGTCCCTTTTCTTCTTTAATTGAATTTGTCATATTTTTCTCCTTAAAAAATGCAAGCTTTCTAATTATAATGTGTTGAAAGTTCCGTTTCAACAAGTAAGTTTCATAAAAACACCTAATTTAGGCGGAAAATGTCATATTTGAACGTCAAATAAGCACTATAGGCTTCCATCAGACACGAAAGTTTCTTTTCAAAGCAAAACCGATAATAGTCACTCATCATAAGAAAATACAGTTTCTTTTCGCTTTCGTAGGGAATGGTTGAAACAGAAAGAGAAGTGAAAACCTTCGAGATAAGAAGGGCGAAAGAATCATCGATATCGCGGATTTTATTTGGATCATTGTGAGAAAGAAAGAAGATTTCAAGATCCTTTCCGAGATTGAAAAGAAATTCCTCGTTTTCATGGAAATCAGGGCTTCCCTCTTTGGCCTTTCCCAAGTCCTTAGATACATCGATATCCATCAGTGTATTTTCTCCAGATGCCAGATATCCCGATTATACTCATCAATGGTACGATCCGAAGAAAACCATCCGGATTTAGCAATATTGACCAAGCATTTTCTAGCAAAGTTCCGGCGGTCAAGATAGAGCTGTTCCACTTTCTTTGAAGCGCTGAGATAATCATCGAAATCCTTCAAAACCATGAATTCGTCATTACGATACATGATTTCATCATAAATCATTCTGAACTGTTCATGATCCTCGCTGAAGGTACCATCAACCAAAGACTCCATGACAGCCTGAACACGTTTGTCCTGATAATAGACATCCCAGGGATTATAAGAATTTTCGAACTTGATTTTCTGCACTTCGTCGTTCTTCAATCCAAAGATGACAATGTTGTCTTTACCAACAAGTTGTGATATCTCGACATTGGCACCGTCCAAAGTGCCAAGTGTCAATGCACCGTTCATCATGAACTTCATATTGGAAGTACCACTGGCTTCTTTTCCGGCAAGGGAAATCTGCTCACTGACATCGCTGGCAGGAATGATGACCTGAGCTTTGCTGACGTCATAGTTTTCGATGAAAACCACTCTCATATACTTGCGGATTTCCTCGTCCGATTCGATAACCCTGCTGACAGCAAGAATCAATTCGATGATCTTCTTTGCCAAGGTATAACTAGGTGCTGCTTTGGCTCCAAAGATATAAACATGCGGATAGATTCTGAAATTGGGGTCGGCCTTCATCCTTTGATAGAGATGGATGATGCGGAACACATTGAGAAGCTGTCTCTTATAAGCGTGAAGTCTCTTTATCTGGACATCATAGATAGCATCCTTGGGAAGATCGATTCCGGCATTTTCCTTGACCAAACGAATCAAGGCATCCTTATTCTGGTATTTGATTTCATTGAGTTTATCGAAAACTTCCCCATTATCCGGAGAATCGAATTTCATCAAATCATTCAGCAGTTGCGGTTTCCGTATAAAATCTTTTCCAATCAATTGTTCCAAATAAGCGGAAAGATTCGGATTAGAGACAAGAAGGAATCTTCTATGTGAGATACCGTTGGTCTTGTTGTTGAACTTAGTAGGATAAAGCTTATATAAATCCTTGAACGTCATGGACTTGAGAATTTCCGTATGCAAATTGGCAACGCCGTTGACGCTGTAAGCAACATGGATAGCCAACTGACACATATTGACGTTTCCATCCTTGATGATGAGAGAATTCTGAATAGAATGCTCATACATCGGAGGATTCATCTCTCTCATTTTTACCAAAACACGGCGGTTGATTTCTTCAATAATCATATAGACTCTCGGAGCAACCGAAGCGATGTACCTACAAGGCCATTTTTCCAGGGCTTCCGGCATAACCGTATGATTTGTGAAAGCAAAACATTTGGAAACAATATCGAAAGCTTCATCCCAACCATAATCGTGTTCATCCATAAGCAGTCTCATCAGTTCAGGAATCGACATGATCGGATGAGTATCATTGAGTTGGAAATTATAGTGTTCATAAAGATGATCCAACGTTCCGAACTGCCTTAGTTCATTCTTAACTGCGGTCTGCATACCAGCAGAAACAAGGAAATACTGTTGACGAAGGCGCAGAAGTTTCCCTTCTTCAGTAGAATCATCCGGATAAAGACCATGGGTAATTTCACGGATAAAAGAAAGATAGTGCATGAAATCAACGGCAGGTGGAAGTGTATCCAAACTAGGTTCGGCATACCAAAGTCGCAAAGTATTGGTTACATGGTTTCCATAACCGATCAAAGGAACATCATAAGGGACGGCAAGAACAGAGTAAGCATTGGAAGTCTTCCATCTGATTTCCCCATCTTCCCCCTTGTAGGTTTCCGGATTTCCATAAAATTTTACCGTAACTGCCTCTCCCGGTTTGCGGATTTCCCATGGATAGCCATTCATCAACCATGTATCAGGATATTCTTCCTGTCTTCCATTGCGGATTTTCTGACGGAAGAAGCCATATTCATAACGAATCGTATTTCCGTGGACAGGGAGAGCAAGGGAGGCTGCAGAGTCCATAAAACAGGCAGCAAGTCTACCCAAACCGCCGTTTCCAAGACCGGCATCCGGTTCAACTTCGCTCAGTTTTTCATAATCAATGCCAAGTTCTGATAAAGACTGCTTGACATCGTCGAGAATCTGCATATTGTAAAGATTCGTGGTAAGCAGTTTTCCCATAAGAAATTCCATGGAAAAATAGATCAACTGCTTCTTTCCGTCTTTTTTGATTTCGGATTTGCATCTCTTGGCATCGATATTTGCATAATCACGTATAGTGGTTCCCAAAATATCATACAAAGCAATCAAATCAAGATCAGACGGATCCTTTCCATATTTCTCGATGCAGCGTTTGGAGAAATCATCTTTGAAGTATTCTCGGAATTCATTTCCTGGTTTTATTTCAATCATTTGGTTTACCTCATTTATGTTCGAATCAGACTTTAGGAATATACAATTTGTCGGGCTCTTTTGCAAGATAAGGAAGCTCATCCCTGTTAAGATTTACCTTCTTATGGCAAAGATAGATTCCACCGAAACTCGGTAATTTGACAGTAACCTTGTATTTTTGGTTATGACATCCGGCGCCGGAAGTCTTCAAAGGCTCCTTATTGAATTG
>DHKM01000018.1 GCA_002404835.1 Caryophanales bacterium UBA4694
TCAATTTCGTAACAGCCCCTTTTAATGAATAATAGATTGTTTCTTATGGATTAGTGAAGCGGATTGTTGACTTTGTTTGTTCCATCGGAAACGGAGATGACATTAGCAAGGAATGCTTTTCCGTTGAAATTGACGATTGCAACTTCTACAGTTGTCTGCTTGTTGAGATATGGTTCTGTAAAAGCAAACTGGTTCGGACTGCTGGAATAGCCACGGATGCAGATTCCTTTGTAATTCTTTCCATCTTTTCCTTTGTTGAATTCTTCTTCGTTCTCAAAGAGGTAAAGCTGACCATAGTTCCCGTCTGTCTTGATGAGGTAAGCAGAGACAGTATAGATCTTAGCAGTATCTTCAATGGAGTTCATGGCAGCCAAGTCAGCAACAGACTTGCTTTCGAAACTTGTTGTAGAATAGTCGTTCTTGGTAGAAAGAGTACCGACGACTTCACAGGAGGAAAGAACAATCTGGGTCTTGCTGGTATCTTTTCCTTGTTCGTCTCTTGTACCGCTGATGACGACTTCATCACCGACAGAGAGGTCATTCATGACGTCGCTGTCTTTGACGAGGCAGGCGATGGATCCGGTATTATCTACGACATAGAAGCCGGCTTTGTTCATGACTTTTCCGCTGATGACACCTTTTATCTTGACAGTATCATTGACGGCTGCGGTAATGGCTTCATTGACTGTCTTTACCCCTTCAAGAGGATTGAAGTATTTGATGGTGATGGAATCGGTAGCGGTCTTTCCGTTCAGGCTTGCTGTAACAGTAATGGTTGCTGTCTGGCTTTCGACTTTATTGACATGGAAAGTGGTCTTTCCTTCCTCGGTCTTGAAATAGGCGAGGGATTCATTGTCGGAAGTATAGGAGATGGAAAGGTCATTGATTCCGAGGAGCTCATTGGAATATGTGGTCTTGACTTCAAGATCAGGATCTCCGGCGTATTCACTCTTGAACTGGTCCATAGCGATATAGTCAAGGGCAAACTGAGGAGCTTCGTTGAGATCATAGACGTAGTTTTCGATCTTTTCGACAGCGACAGGGATGAAACGATAGACGCATCCGGAGGCAGTGGACTTGCAATTGATCGGAGAGAGATAGACATTCAGGACCTGGTCGAGATAATCGTCGAGATAGGAGAAGTCGGATCCGCTGTTGGAAGTGTAGACATAGCTACCCGTATATCCGTCGAGGTCATCGACGTAATAGTTGACAAAGCTTCCACCTTCCTTCTTCTTGATGATGGCTTTGACTTTGAAGACATCGGTGGTGATGTTCTTTTCTTTGACATCGGTTTCCATGATCTTCTTGACGGTGCTTTCCTGGATCCAGGATTTGTCGAAATCATGGGTCTGGTTGTCATTGTCGATGAGATAGGTATTGGAAATCTGGATGGAACCCTGATAGCCGTTCTGTTCGGCAAGGCTCTGTTCGTTGGAGGCGATGAAATGTTCGACTTCGCCGATGACGGTGACTTTGTTTCCAATCTTGGTCTGGATGGTTGTCATTCCGCCATAGACGAAGATGGATCCGGTATTGTCGATGAGGTAGAAACCGTTGTAGTTCATCTTCTGGGTTCTGGTGTGGTAGCTGACGATTCCGGTGAGTTTGACCTTGGTGGTAACGGCAGCGGCTCTTGCTGCGGCGATGGTGGATTCCTGATATCCTTCCTGGGAAGGTGATGTATGTGTCTTTTCGATTTCCTGGATATGGCAGGTCTTGAGTTCCGGAGTTCCCTTGTAGGTATGGAGAACACCTTTGATGGTGATGGTGTCTCCGACAATCGGGACATATTCGAGCTTGTCGAAATAGATGTCTTTTCCTTCGCTGTCGAGTCCTCTCAAGCCATAGACGGAGATGTCGTTTGTTCCGTCTGTGAGGGTGATCTGACCATAGTAGTAATTGGCAAAAGACTTGATGGAACCTTTGACGATGTATTCGGTGGTATTGTCTTCTCCTAATGTGGCTGCCAAGTCATTGGCTTCGGTGACGGAATGTACTTTGTTGGAATCATCTGGGGTTGTCGAAGAACCGGTGCTGGAGTTGGATGGAGTTGTGCTTCCAGTAGTAGTTGTTGTGGAAGTTTTGTCAGATGGCTGAGTTGTAGAAGCCTGAGAGTTGTTTGATGGGGTTGTAGAAACGGAACTGCCTGTACGATTGCAGCCTGCGGTAAGCATGGCTACGAGGGCAAGAGAGATGAGTCCGGCACGTCTTTTGCTTGTAAGTTTCATTATGAATACTCCTGTTTCAGCAAAAGAATATCAAATTGAGAAAAAGAAAGAAACCTAGTTCAATTGTAAATGTAAGCGCTATAAAACATTACAAATACTTGTCATTTGTATTATAAACGTTAAAAACAAGTATTGAATTGTTCTTATTCTTCTTTGCAAATGATAACAATTCCAATGATAATGTATACGCTTCCAGATAGTAAAATTCTGGTCTTGAGAATGTAATTATTTTTCAATGATCTGCATGGATAGACGGGAGAGAATTTGTTTTATGGCTGTAGTCATCTCTTCATAAGTTATAAAACTCGAATTAGAAAAGCAGTTTGCTACTGGCCATGCCATCAGATGTAATAATGTTTTTTCTTTGACAGGTATAGTAAAATCTACTTTTTTTCCAAAGTTGAATAGGACAGCATCATGATTTTGGTGAATGATATTTACCGAAAATGGTTTTCCGATATAAGCCGCCATACCGAATAGGAGCTTCCAGTCTTCGTCTTTGTATATTCTGTCGTACTCAACTTTTGGCTGATAAACGTCAGGTAAATAAGAATACTGAATGTTTCCGTTCATGTTTTTTAGAAGAGCTCTATGTTCTAAATCGATTCTTAGAAAGGAATAAGCATATCTTAGAGCTATTTCTTCTTGAAAGGGAACCCATTCATATTGACTGATATCATATATTTTGACGTTGTTATATTTCTCTCTTTGAAAAGGCTGAAAAATAAGTGATTTTGATAATAGATTGAATACATCTAGTGCGCTAGCTTTACTTGGAAAAAATTCAGATATGAATTTTGTTATTTTGTCATGTTTGTTGTATGTTCCAAGTGATATCATTTTTTCAACGCTGGAGGAATTATCTATGCATAAGTCATATCCATTTTTGAAAGAATAACGCTGTGCATATTGTGTTTCGTGAAATGAATAATTTCCGGAGTCAAAATACCCAGCCTGGATGTAATTGCTTTCGATATTTTTAATCAGCGATATTTTCCAATGTTCATCGCAATCATTTTTGCTTGCAGCAAAGTAAAAGTTGCTTAGGGATGAATCCATTTGAAGAAATGCATTAAGTATCTCTAAAGCTGAATAGGTCACATGTGTTTTTGATACTTGGTGAGTATCATTCTCATCACTATCTCTGTCTTTGGACAATTTTAGAATCCATGACCCTAATGCAGAATAGACAAGGCGTGAGTGGAAATTTATATCCGATTCGCCTTTAAATTTTAAAATCTGTAGTTCATTAGAGATTGTTCGGTATACTGGTATTAGATCAATCATGTAACATCCCTCTTAGATTTTCTTTTATGTTATTTGGTAACGATAATTTAGATAATACATCCCTGGGATTGGCTGATAAGTATGAAGAAAGCAAAGGAATATATGAAAAATATAATGTGCTTATTACATAACTGGCATCATAGACTTTAGAAATACCTCGAATGCCAAATGGTTTAAGAGCAGCTTTGATTTGGATATTTTCTTCTAATGGTTTTTTAGAAAAATTTATATGATATGATTTTTTGATTTCTGATGATATAAAGTTGCTATTAAAGAATATGAAATCATCTGAAAAATCTTCAATTGGAATATATTTTAAATATTTCAAATTTGGAATTGTGAAAATAAGTTTTATATTTTGTGTATTATTATTATGATACCAGTTTAATAAAAGAGAAAGATTAATTTTTCCAAAAATATTATGTATAACAAAAATATGATTTGATTTTTCTGCTTGGTTAATTCTATCGATTTCATCTATGAGCTCCTGGCAGGTTGTATTAGAGTCACAAATTATTTGGCGGTATTTTCCATCAGAATAAAGACTGGCTAGTATTGAACCGAGTATGGTCCCGTTTTGTTTGTCACTGAGAATAGGGTAGTCGGTATAGATGATATTTTTGATGAAACTGCTGAAATATGGGAGAAGATAAGGTGAAACTAGGTCTTTTGCTATATTGATAAAAGCAAAATTTAAATGGTCTTCTGTTTCTAACCTATGCGATTTAGCTTCCGTCGTGCAAATTGTAACGGTTCTGGCCCTTGTTTTTTTAGTATTTAAATCATCTTTAAGGGATTCGATTTTCTTGTTTAACTCTTTGTTTTCTTCGATTAGAGACTGTATTTCGTTTTCTAGTTCGATTAATTTTGTTGCGTCAAGATTTCCTTTCAAAAAAGTCATGCTTTTTTCGTTTTCTTCAATTTGGCTTTGAAGAATATTTTGTCTTTGTTCTAAAGCAACCATTCTGTTTTCAATTTTCTTTTCGCTTAAAATGGAATTTATTGTTTCTGTTATTAGTTCTTTTTGCTTTTGTGCTTCCGTTTTGTCCATTTCTTCGATGTCAAATAATTTAAGATAAATCGGAACGTATTCTGATTTTACGAACTCGTTCAATATAGTACGGAAAGTTTCAGCCTTATTATTTAACTGAGAATTTCTTCTTTCTACTAAAAAAGATATATCTTCGTAGAAGTTCGCAATGATTTTTTGGCAATATTTATAGAATTCGGCATTTTTTTCCTTTGTTAGCAAAGAAATTGCCGTTTGCATGATTATGCTATCTGGAGCATTGTTAGGATTGTAGTCCCCTAATTTATTCGCTAATTGTATATTGCGTTTGAAAATTTCTCTAAAGATGCCGATTGGTCTGCTCTTTATGAATGATTGTTGTTCATTAATAGATAGTTTATTTAGTTCCATTTTTTTCTCCGGAAAGTAATTTATATACATTAGTTTTAATACGCCCATTGCTGCAGAAACATTCAAGATAGTTTGTAACTAATTCATTGTTTCTATATCGATCCATTAGAAGAGTCATTTCTTCTTCAGAAATCGGTTCTGTTGCAAGCGAATATCTAACTAAATTTAGAAAAGTATTATTCCAAATTGAAGGAACACTTGTGTCTGGGATAGGGATGTTTTTTGTTTCAAATTTGATTATATCCCAAGCTGTATTTGTCTTATAGTTTAATATTGTATCACTGGAGGAAATTGTATAGGAACTATTAGTGATTTTTTGTATCAACACATCATTCTTATATAAATAGGCATTAGGACAGTTACTGATTTTATCTTTGATTTCTAGGTTGCTTTTATAGTAAGGCAATGTGTTTTCTTTGTAAGGACAGCAAAACACATAAAATGGAGAAGCGTAAGTACTTGCGATTCTGAACATTGTTTGTCTATTCGTTGCAATTTCAACAATTCGATTTTTGGCCTTGTCCCTATGGAAGAAAGCAATGTAAATTTTATGATAAGTCCATTCTGCAAAACGATAGTTTCCTATGCTATTTAATGGGGGCCAAATTGGGATAGCATCCATGTGTTCTTTTAAAACACAATTGCGTTCGTTACAGAATAGAGAAGTGTATTTTGTGATTGATTTGAAAACAATGTCATATATGTTTAAATTAGAGTCAATAGGAATGCTAAGGTGAAGGCAATTGATTTCTACCGCGTCTTTCAATACTGGCAACCAATAATTAAGGCGGGTTGGATTTAGAAAAACCGTGTAGTGTTTTCCTAAATAAATGATTCCAGATATTTTTTTGATGGAAAAGGAATTAATTCTAGTGAGATCAATGTATTCATCTTCTGCTTTTTTAACATATTCTTGGCTGATAAGACTACTAAAGATTTGATATTGGAATTGGAATCCTTCCAATGTATAGGAAAATCTCTTATTGCTAGTTCCATTAATATCTATTTTCAAGATTGAATATGGTTTAGGTAAAACAAAAGATTGTAATCTTCCGGGCGTAATTGTGTTGCTATTGATAAAAAAGTCTTTAATAATATAATTTCCACTATTGGATTTTATTGAAATATGCACTTTTCCATTATTATATGTTTCAATATCTTTTTTATAGAATGGTGGAATTGTAATTACATATTTCCAAACGCCATCGTAGAGTATCTCTAGGTTTAAAGAAACATCGATATCATGGAACAAACTTCTTCGTAGTTTTGATTCTGGAAGCTGAGATATTATTCCACGTTCATATAATGAGCAATAATCATGTCCTTCAGAAGAAGGCTTGTGCTTGAAATAAGCAGAGTATGTTTGCTGTGGGACAAAGGTGATTTCATCTCCGCATTCAACGCATCTTAGAGAATTAATGACTCTTGATATTGGATTATCCTTGTAGATCTTTGTATATTCGGCAATAGATATTTCTCTTTTTAGAATTGTACTATATGCCCAAATGATTCTTTGCATTTAAACCTCTGCTTTTATTTTATCATATGACAACGTGACGTATAAGAAGATGATAGAGATTATCCATGTTTGAATGGGGATGGTACGTTCTTTTTATTAACGTTTCTTTGACAAAAGGTATACATTAATTTTTTTCAAATGGTTTCATTTAAGTTTGAAAATTTTTGTAGTTCTATATTTATTTTTTAAGGCCGTTTGAATTCAGTAGAAATTCCTTTATACCGATAATCAGATAATCTTTTTCATTGTAATGCGGTTTAATATGTTTTCGAAAACGATTATTTCCTTGAGGGAATCAAAGCTTTTATCATTGCGTTTCTTGTTTTATTTTGTCCTCGTTTCAGATATCGTAGGACCGATTGGATGTAGTAACGTTTGCTTCCTGGATTGGCAACGAAGTGGATTTCTAGCTGTCACCTTCTAATAATCCGTATATCCGCAACACAGTCATCTACGTTATTCCTTGATAACGTAGCTCGTTGTAAATGATGTTTTCCATCAGGTGGGTTTCTTCTGTTTTCCTTGGATAGCATGAATGTTTCCTGCATATAGGTGATATAGCGGTTGATAGTTAGGGCACTCAAGGATGTCTTCGTGATGCCTTTGAATATATTTCCAGGTTCTGTTGGATTGGTTAAAAAGGAAATGCCTGATGCCATGATTTCGAGTAGTTATCTAATATTTCCTTAGATCTAAGATTGGACCTTTCTCCGATATCTTTGAGGTAAACATTTTGTAACTGTGTTTTTAGATAACTCTTTTTGTTCTGGAGTTTTATCAAAGATATTGCCGATAATATAATAAATCGTATAATCGTCAAGAGTATAATCAGTTTTGTCATCATAATTTGCATAAAACTTGGAATTATTGCCGGTTACATATACGTCCATATTATCTTTGCGCAAATATCCGTTTAGAACCGCTTCGAAGCAATCGAGGTTCTACACTTTGTTCAGTAACAGATAGTACATATCACTATTCGTCATTTTCCGTGAAACATATGACATGAATTTTTGGAATTTTTGTAAATCCTTGCCGATAAGCAGCAGATCATCTGCGTAATCAAATTCGAATTTAATGATATGATCTCCTTTTACGTCCTCATTCAATCTCAGATAACAAGATTCTCGAATGCTTTGTTTCTATATTCTTTGTCTTTTTTTCCGAGCAGATAGGTCATATAGTGAGGAATGGTGATGATATCTCCTTCTTTTCCGATGTTATTGTCGGTAATCTTGATGAGTTTGATGTTTCCATATTTTTCTTTGTTCTTCATGATTGTTTTAGATGACTTGCAGTTTCCGTTTCTTGCTTTTGCTTCCAATAGATAGGGTTCCTGTAAATAGGAGATGACAAAATCGATTTTCAGTCCGCTTTCTTTTGCATAGTAGTAGACATCCATATCGGATTTATAAAGTGAGTCAAAGACAACAGCTTCATAAATGGCCCCTTTGTTTTGATCGAGGTTGCCGTTTAGAATTCCTAATGCAGTGTTATATCCGAACAAGGAAATAAGAATTCCGATATCACATGGGAAAAACTTGAACTGCGAAACGATTCTATTGGCTTCATGAGGAAGGGAAGGAAGGATAAGGTTATATACTTTTTTGACAAGACCGGCATCAACTAGGTAATCCAGTGCATCCTTTTTATCCGTAGAATTTCCGGTTTCGATTTTCGAAACAATGTATCGTTTGTTCTCTTTTGCCAGGAAAAAAGGGATGAGAGAAAAGGCTGAATGGATTCTTGCTACTTCGGGTGGTTTGAAAATCGGGTTTCCATTTCTATCTATTCTTCTTCCGAATTCTTTTTGGATTTCGATGACATTGTCTTTGACGATGTTTAGGGAATTCAGAAGGTTCTTGTTCTGTACATATTCTAGGACAGCCTTGGGATATCCGCCGATACAAAGGTATAAAGAAAAAAGCTTTTTGAAGAGAGAATGAGAGTAGGAATCCATAGGAGTAAAATCACTAAAGTGTTCCTCAAGAATCATGAGCTGGTTCTCTGTATAGCCGTTTGCCCAAAGGAATTCTTCAAAATCCATCGCTTTCATCGTGAGGATATATTCATATCCGACTGGAGATGGAACAGCTTCTCCTAGGTTATATCCGTTGATTCCTAAGAAGGATCCGCTTGCGATAACATCATATCTTTTATCCAAGACAAAGTTCTTAAGTGAGAGTCTTGCTCTTGGGCAGTCTTGAATTTCATCGAAAATCAATAAAGTGTTTTTCTCTTCAATCGGTGTATTGGGAAAATTCAAGGAAATCAAAGAGATGATATGATCGACTTCCAATGAATTGCTGAAGATTTCAGCGTAATTCTTGTTATTCCAAAAGTTGATGTAGATGACATATTTGTAGTTCTTCTTCCCAAAATGGAGTATTGATTCTGTTTTGCCGGATTGACGAATTCCAAAAAGGAGACAGGGCTTTTTGTTCGGATTATTTTTCCACCTTAGTAATTCGGTATCAATATGTCTTTTCAAATACATGTTCTACCTCTTGTCTAAATTCGTAGTGACTTTTCAACAAAATTCTACTAAATTCGGAGCGACTTTTGTGGCAATCATCTGTTGCATGTCAGAAAATGAGTGTTCTGTTCTATGCCTTTTATTGTCATATTTTGAAATTCCGGTATCATTTTACGGAAACAAATGATAGCAAAAAAAAGTCGACTGGAAAGCGGTGTGAAAGGAACTGGAGAAGAGAATGTAGATATGAGGAAACCCTTATATAAGGGTTTCATATACCACAAAAAATGGATATCATGATTCGAAAACTGGCTTTTTATCGCATTTTTTGGA
>DHKM01000058.1 GCA_002404835.1 Caryophanales bacterium UBA4694
TCGCTGAGGTCGATATAGTAGTTCTCATAGTGATCGGAGACGAAGGGGTCATCGGTATTCATGTACTGCATCTTTGTGGATATATAGCGGTTGTTTGGCTTTTCGTTCCCGTTTTTGTCTTTTTTTAGATAGGATAAAGCTAGGAAACCGGATTGGTTGATATCGAGGGTGTTGTTTTTTCTATCGATGGCGCTGGCTATTGCATCTGCTCCAAAAACACTTCCAATGACTGCTCCAATGGCTAGGACGGTGATGGATAATGTTAATGTGACTCTTTTTATGATTTTTTTCATTTTTTGTTTGTTTTTATTACCATATTACCATGGTTTCACTTGATTTATTCGGGTCTGAAATGATTTCCCATAATTTCTTTGATGAGTAGCAAACGTTTGAATTGGCAGGAATGTATTTAAAATCGGCACTTATTTTTTCTTTCGATAAGGTTCTTGTCAGCAATTCTGCGGATAATTTCATCCCTAAATTATGGAAGAGAGCGATAGCAGCTATGACATCACTATAGTATCCAGTTAAGATTGGATTTAGCATTATTTGTGTAGATGGTTTTTCGGGATTGATGATTGGTGGAACAAAGGTGTTGTTCAAGCATTGTTGATAGCTTTTTGCTGCTAGATTGGTGTTTGCTATTAAATCATTGATTTGAGTACTGCTAATGTCGGTTGTTAAAGACAAATCTTCGAATTCTGATTTTTGAAGATCTAATTCATCGAAAACGTTGAAACTTGTTCCATCTTCCAATGTGACGTTTTCGTTTTTGTCTGAATTGAAATATGGGGTATAAAGCGTTGCTTCGTTTGCATTTTTCACGGCTTTTGGTGATACGAGTACTTGTTGAGCCGAATTGCTGTTTTCAGGTATAAGAAGAATGGATATTAGTGGTAAATAAAATGATTTTTTCATATTTTTGTGCTCCATTTTTCTATTGAAATTATTATAGAAAAGTTTTATTCTTTGGTGAAGTACGATTCAAGGGAGAATGTACTTGCTTCTCTTATTGGAATGGAGGAATATCTATGAATGATACAGCCTTGAGCCGGATATTAGAATTTTCCTTTGATAGAATAAACAAGGATCCGGATTCGAAATTGACGGTAACGGAAATCTGTTCGGATCTACACATCAGTAGATCGACTTTTTATGAGTGCTTTGACAATATCCAGGGGCTTTATGATTCTTTGTTTGATACTTTGGTAGAGAAAGCAAAAAAGACCCTGGTGTCTGGTGTGGATTTTTCTTCCGGTAATCTAAGAAACAAGGTGGAGCTTTTTGTTCGTTCTCTTTTGAGTTTTTTGGGAGAACATAGAAATCATTCTCGGGCTTTATTTATGTTTTACGGGGAAATGTATCCGTTGAAAATCAAAAAAATATGTTCTGACTTTTTTGATTTTGATCCGACAAGTGAGGCTTATTTTGCCTATCGGTTTCTTCTCGGCGGTTTTTCCTATGTGATTGGTTCATGGATCATGGAGGGCGGGATGAGGAACAGACAAGGCTGTGAAAAGGAACTTAGTGATCAGCTCTATTTGTTTTTGAAGGATTATGGTATTCCTGAAAAGAAGAAATAACCAATGTTTTGCTTGTCCGTTTGTTTTCTTACTTCTGAAATTGTTTGTTATTTGATTGCTTTTTTTAGGCATTCGATTGCTTTTTCGTATTTCTGATCTAGTATTGAGTATTTGTTTGTTTTGATCCAATCTACTCTTTCTTTGTGGTATGGGTATTCCAGAAAGCGCGCGGTTCTTGTGCGGTTGACGTTTGACCAATCGGAGAACCCTTCTTTTTTGATGTGGGAATCGTAGGTGCAATTTACAAAGACGTTCTTGGAATAGTCTCTCCATGGACGGGCTAGGTAGGTGGAATTGTCTTCGACGTCTTTTCCTTTTTGGAACTTGCACTCGTAGAAGAGGAATCCGAAGTCGTCTTTCAAGGAGTGGGCACCGGCAACGACATAGGTTTCTTTTCTTTTGTCGTAGACTGTCTTTAGTTCACATCGATCAAAGACTGCCTTTCCTGCTCCGAAGATGAAGTCGACGGTTCCTTCGATCTGGCAGTTGTGGAAATAGTTTGTGGTGTTTCCTTCATGGTATCGTTCTTCTTCGCTCAGGAAATCGATGTAGCGTGTGGATAAATCATCGGGAAGAGGTCCGACAAAGAGGGTGTCCTGGGTGGATTTGAACGTACAGTTCAGGAAGAGGTTGTTGTCTCCATAGATGCCGAGTGCGACTTCCTGGCCTTTGGTTTCGGGGTTTCCGGACCGGTTTTCGATGATGAGGTTTTCGAAGATGTTGTTGTTTCCGGTTATCTTCAGCGCTGCTGTTTTCCAGGTGGTGAGGTCGTTTCCGTTTTTGTCTTTTTGGTTGGCATAGAGGTAGGATATCAGGCTTTTTCCTTTGCTGATGATGTAGAAGTGGGAGTAGGGGAAGATTAGGTTTCCTTGTTCCTCTTCCTGGTTTTCGATATAGATGGTATATGGTTTATCTTTTTCTTCTTTTCTGAGTGATTCTGCTTTTTGGATGAGTTCTTTGTGGCTTTTTACGTGGTATTCTTCACTGTTCTGGAATTCTTTTCTTGAAATCATGGTTCACCTCTTGGCTTTTCGGTATTATTATAAGAAGGTAAGAGAGGAAAATGAAATATGGGTTTGAATCTTGGTGTGAGGGCACATGATCTTTGCTCTGATGGTACGGTAGATGAGTTGGTTTCTTCTGTTTCTTCTTTCGGGTTTTCCAATATTCAGTTGGTTTTCAAAAAGTCATTCCGGGATTTTTCCTATGAACCTGGGTTTGTTTCGGAGGTAGTTTCGAAACTGGGATCTAAGGATATTTCCGTTGCGATGTTGGGGGCTTATTTCAATCCGGTTCATTCCAAAAGGAGTGTGGTGGAGGACGGAATTTTGAATTTCAAAAAGAATCTTGAGCTTTCTCATGCTTTCCCGTCTCTTCCTTATGTGGGTAGTGAGACGGGCTCCTACAATGATTCTCCTTGGATCTATGTTCCCCGGAATCAGACGGAAGAGGGGTATCAACAGACGAAGAAGGTATTCATGGATTTGAAGGATTATGCAGAGAGTATTTCTTCACGGATGGCAATCGAATCGGCCTGGGGACATGTGATCTATTCGTATCATCAGCAGGCTAGACTTCTTCAGGAATTGAATTCGGACTGTGTGTTTGCGACCGTGGATCTGTTCAATCTTCTGTATGAGGGGAACTTCGAGAAGAGGAACGAGATTTTCGAGGGTGCTCTTTCGACTTTGGGGGATAAGGTCAGAATCATCCATATCAAGGATGGGGATATTGTAAATGGAAAGCTTGTTCAGCTTGCTCCAGGCGAGGGTAAGTTCGATTATCCGTTCATGATTGACTGCGTGAGGAAGTATGCAAGTAATGCGACTTTGATCTTCGAGGGTGTGAAGAAGGATAAGATGGAGTCTTCTCTTAAGCTGATGCACGGCCTTTTGAAATAACGGAAAAGTCAAAGCATATTCGAGGATGAAGCATTGTGTTTGACCGATGATATAAAACGTTATGCTTTCAATTACGTTATCGGTACTACATAGAAACCATCTTTCCGTTTGTATGCGGCATTGGTAAGTCAGCAGATTACACATAATGATGTTGCTGGTTTTCCGCCTTCACTTTCGATTATGTGATTTATTTTGAAGAGATTTGAGGCGGCTTGATCGATTTGGTTGGCATCAAGCTTGATTTCGATTCCACACCAGTTTCCGTCTTCTAGTTCGATGACGGCATCCATCTCGTTGTTCTTATAGTCCTAATAGTGATATAGATTGGCGTTGAAGCATTCAAATAGGTGTACAGATCTCTTTCTACTAGGGATTCGAAAAGGAATCCGAACATTTCGAGGTCGTTCATCAGTTTTTCTTTGATATCTTTTTTCAGTGTGGTGTTTGTTACTGTCGTTGCCTCGTTTCTGGCCAAGGATTTCAATAGCAATTCGATTTTGTGTTCATCTCTTCTGATGTCATCGACTTTATAGATATCTTCCTGGATGATTGATTTTACGTATTCTTTGGCTATCAGCATGGCTTGCTCGACTGTCATATCTCCGATAGCCGGCCATCCACCGATCAGAACCAAATCAATGAGATGTTTTAAATCGATTTCGCCGGTAAGACAATCAGGTGCTTTGCCTTTGCAGATATCCTCCAATGAGATTTTTCCGTCGGATGCTTTTGATTCATATAGAGTCATCGGTCTCATTTTGAGTCTGGCAATTCTTCCTGTTCCGGAATAGATGTATCGGTTCTTGTTGATCGTAGCAGAACCGGTGAGGATGAATTGACCTTTTGTCGGAAGGGAGTCGACTTTTCCTCGTACGGCATCCCATAAGGAAGGGACTTCCGGCCATTCGTCAATCAAACGGGGCAATCTCCTTGTAAAGCAAGATCCGGATTCATTTCTGCAATTCTTCGATTGTTGAAGTTTCTGTTTGGCAAGGATAGGAGAAATTCGCTGTTAGAATGATAGAGGCTTGTCCATGTTTTTCCGCACCATTTTGGGCCTTCGATCAATATTGCTCCAAAAGTACTTAGATACAAATCAATCTTCTTATCGGTTAGTCTTTCTTTATAGTTCTTGATTTCCATTTGAGTGTCCTGTTTTTGATTCATTATTTCACAATCCGAAGGATTTCTACTTTTCATTCCGAAGGATTTTTGACTGAGGAAGGGATTTGCATGTTTTATTAGTGATATGGATGGATTGGAAAGCACTTGTATTTATAGGGAAGTAGAGAAATCGGATTTCATTACGAATAGGGGCAATGTCTTTTTGGTAGCGTTTCCTTATAAGGTATATTACTTGTTACTTTATTCGTGTGGCTAGTGTAAGAAATGCAATGTTTTATTGATTGCATTTCGTTTCTTGTATACAAGTTTTTGTGATGCGACTTTATTTCAGATGATTTAGTAGTTTAAAATTCGTATTTTTTGGCATTAAACTTGGATTCTTGAAAGAAAATTGTGAAAAATAACGATAAATAATGTGGTTTTTTGGATTATTATTTGTCTTTTTTTGGTCTGATTTTGTTTCTTTTTCATCCGGAATATGTTTGGTTTTTGAATCACTTTTGGCTCAAACTTGTATACAACAAAATTCTTTGTCAAGAAAAACATGAATTTTTTTATTTTGAAATTTTCCCATAGTTATCGATATTTTTGCAATCCTTGTATACAAGAATCGATTCTTAGCTTTGATTCAGTGATACAATTTGTGTAAGCGATTACAGCTGTAATGGCTTGATAGGAGTGAAATGAGCAAGCAAAAATTCAGATTCATCGATCTTATGATTCTTACGGTTATTGCGACAGCAATCGAGGTTGTCTCGGTGGTTGCGTTCAATGCCGTGAATGTCCAGGTCGGAACTTATCGTCTGGGCCAGGCTCTTAGCTTGTCCTTGGCCTGTCTTATCGGAATGATAGCGGTGTTTCGATGGAACGGATACGGGCTTTGTGTGGGGGTGATTGCCGGAGTCGGTTCTCTTCTTGCCCGGATGTTCTGTTCTCAGCAGTTGAGTATCCAGATGTGGCTTTCTTCTTCGCTCAGTTATCTTGGCCTTGTGTCTTGTCTCTTATTTATCCATAAAAGAGACAAAAAGAAGATGGCTAAGGATAAGGGAATGATGGTTCTTTACTTCTTCATCGGATTCTTCTCCTATGAACTGCTTCGGGTTCTTCTTCTCATCGGTTCGGAGAATTACTTCGCATTGATCGGAAATGTCCTGTCGTTCGAGATCGTGAATCTACTTCTGTCTTTTGTCATTTATCTGATTGCTTTGAGACAGGATGGTCTTGTCGTCGATATGAATCTCTATCTTCTTGAGATGCAGGACATCCGGAATCGGGTGAAGAGAAGAGAGGATATCTGTGTGGAGGAACTCTGCGAGCAGGGGCAGATCAATGAAGCTGCTTTGCTAGATGGAGGTACCTTGTCGACGGAGGACCTTAAGGACCTTGAGGACAACCGTCGTAGGATAGAAGGTAAGTCGACATTCTTCGATGAGGAGAATAAGGCTGTTGAAAAATACAGAAAGAAAAGGGAGGAGCTGAAAAATGGGAAACTCTAGAGCATTGCCGAAAGCGACCGAAGAAGAAATCCAGTCCATGGAACGTGGCTTCTGGAAAAGAAGAATCCACGATATCCTGGTTGATTGGAGACTTTATGTTCTTTTCTTCCCATTGTTCTTCTTCCTTGTGGCTTGGAAATACTTTCCGATTGCTTCCATGATCGTCTCCTTCAAGTATCTGGAAATAGACAGCAGTTTCGGAGGCGGAACCTTTACTTCCGATTTCATCGGATTCGATTCGTTCCTTTATCTGTTCAATACGCCGGACTTCTGGAGGGCATTCAGAAATACGTTCCTTGTTTCCTTCTATGGTCTTTGCTTCGGATTCCCGTTCCCGATCATCCTGGCCTTGTTCTTCTCGGAAATCCGCGTCAAGTGGTATCGAGGGGTTCTTCAGGTCATGACGTATCTTCCGAAATTCATCTCCTTGGTCGTCATGACGACTTTGATCGGTATGCTTCTTCAGCCGACGAACTCCTATTCTCAGGGTGGGCCTCTTGCCAAGATCTTCGAGAGCATGGGAGCGGAGAAGCTTCTGTTCAATCCTAAGGCGTTCCGTTCGATCTTCACGGTTTCCGGAATCTGGACCGACGCCGGTTATGGTTCCATTGTCTATTTTGCTGCCATTCTTGGTATTTCTCCGACGAACTATGAGGCGGCAAGAATCGACGGAGCCAACAAGATGCAGCAGGTTAAATATGTGACGTTCCCTGGTATGGCACCGACTCTTGTCATCATGCTGATTCTGAAGATGGGGCAGCTTCTTACGGTCGGATACGAGAAAATCTATCTTCTCCAGCAGCAGGGCGTCAGTTATGTTACTTCCGAGACGGTTTCTACTTACGTCATCAATACGATTATGACCAACGCGAACAAGAACCAGGGTATTGGCGCAGCGGCAGACATGTTCAACTCGCTGCTTTCCATGCTTCTTGTCATCGGTTCCAACAAGATTTCGAAGAAGGTTTCTTCGACTTCTCTCTTCTAGGAGGTGAAAATGTCAAATGAATCTTCTGTGAGAATCCTCAAGAGGGCTCCGAAAGGGAAAACCGGCGGAGCCAAGCTGGATTCCTCTGAAATTGTCTTCAAGATCATCGCCTATCTGTTTGTTTCGATCTTTGCCCTTCTTTGTCTTTATCCTCTGATTTTTGCCTTCTCTTCTGCCTTGTCTTCGGGGAGCGCCGTTCTCGATGGTAAGGTCTACTTGTTCCCTGTCGGTGTCCAATGGAAGGCATTCGAAGCCGTCATTGAGAACAAGACGTTCTGGAATTCCTACTGCAATACGCTGTTTGTCACTTTGTATGGTACGGTCTACTGCATGGGGCTTTCGATATTGGGCGCCTATGCCCTCAGCAAGAAGAGACTTGTCGGTCATAAGCTTTTCAACTTTCTTCTGATCTTCACCATGTGGTTCTCTGCCGGTGTCATTCCGATGCATCTGAACTATCAGTCGACCGGAAACATTCTTCAGTCGATGGGAATCTCCGATCAAAAATGGTTGATTGTCATCGCCATGGGTATGTCAGCCTTCAATGTCATTTTGTTACGTAATGCCTTCGAAAGTGTTCCGAAGGAAATCGAGGAAGCGGCGACGGTCGATGGTGCCAACGACTTCCAGATTATGTCCAAGATTTATGTTCCAATGAGCAAAGCGACTGTTGCTACGGTCGGTCTGTTCTATGGTATCTCGAGATGGAACGGCTACTTCTGGGCAGCCAAGGAAGTTTCCAGCGAGGTGGACTTCCCGCTTCAGGTCGTCATTCAGACGCAGATCAAGCAGATGGAGGACCAGCTCAGCGAGTTCGGTTCCAATGCCTTGCTTGGTAATGGTTATGCGACTCAGTCTTATATCTACGCCATGATCATTTTCGCCATCGTTCCGATTCTTATCATCTATCCGTTTATTCAAAAGTACTTCGCTGCCGGTGTCAATGTCGGCGGTGTGAAGGAATAGTCGATTCGGGAAGAGTCTTGAAGGTTATGTATGGATTTGATTCTAAGGAGGAAAATGAAATGAAATCCAAAAAGTTTTTGATGAGTTTGTTGTCTGTTGTTGCCATCAGCGGTCTTGCCAGCTGTGCTCCGACAAGTACGAAGAAGTCCGATACCGGTGCTACAAGCACTACCGGAAAGCAGTCTACGACTGGTTCTGTGACTCCGGAACCGGAGCCGGCCAAGAAGACCGAGCTTGTCATGTCCGTCTACTATGACAACAAGGACCGTCATATGAAGTTTGTCGGAGGTGCTGCCGCCAAGCTTCCTTATACTTCGCCTGACGGAACCACCTACAAAGCCGGAGACTGGAAGCCGGTCTGGAAGCAGCTTCAGAAGGATCTGAAGTTCACCATCGATGATGTTTCTCCTAGCCAGGATGATTCCATCAAGAACTTCTTTGCCAAGACTTTGGTTGCCAGCGGTTTCAAGATCGACAATAAGCTTGTCAACATCGCTCAGGGTAATTCCGATCAGATCATGACCGAAGGTTCTTCTTCCAAGGGAACCATCCTCGATCTTTCCAAGTATCTTGACCGTATGCCTGATTTCAAGAAGTTCCTCAACGACAATCCGGCAGTCAAGAAGATCATCTCTTCTTCCGACGGAAAGATCTTCTATGCTCCTTACTTCGATGGTTTCGATGATATCGAACGTATGCTCATGGTCAGACAGGATTGGGTCGAAAAGCTTCTTGACGGTGATCTTCCTTCTGATTTGGATGAGGAAGTAACCTTAGACAAGAACTATACTCCGTTCTATACTACCGACATCAATTCCGATGTTTCCGTCCTCAATGCCGAGCAGAGTGCTAAGACGACAATCAAGAAGCATATTGCTGCAAACAAGAACATCATTGCCCAGATGAATGCTGCTACCACTTTGAACGGAAAGACTGCGGTCAAGATGCTCAGAGATTATATCGATGAAGTCTATGGAACGACCTATGGAAAGAAGAGAAGCGAACTCTTCTGTGGCGGAAGAGCTGTCTATGATGTCGATGAACTGATTGCTCTCTTCAAGTGCGTCAAAGCAAATCCTGCCTTCCTTACCGGAAATGCTGCTACCAAGATGGTTGCCCTCTTCCCGAGAGCCAAGACCAGCGACCGTACCACTGATCTTTATCGTTTCCTTCAGTTCTTCGGACTGAGAGGCGTCGAGAGCAGAAACCAGTGGATGTTCGTCAACAAGGATGGAAAACTTGAGGATGTCCGTGGAACCACGCAGTTCAGAGACGGTCTTGAGAAACTCCATCAGATGTATCAGGACGGTCTTATCATGACCGACTTCACTACGGCCCAGATCAACAGCAAGGATGATTACAGAGGACCGATGTTCTCCGGAAGCTATGGCGAGAACAGCTATGCAGGTTTTGCTACTTATGACTACAACCAGACCACTACCATCTACAATGATTCTACCAAGGACAAGAACGCTTTGATTGCTTCTTTGCTTCCTGCGGTTGCCGACTATGATGATGGCGTGAACGGAAACTTCATCCACTACACCGAATCCTGGAGAAGCGTCAAGCCGCAGGGTTGGTTCATTACCAGCGAGACTGCCAAGGATGAGGCCAAGCTTTCCAAGTGCCTTGAACTCTTCAACTATCTCTATTCCGAAAAGGGCAACAGAGTCATGTCCTATGGTCCGGATGAATATCTTGCCAAGGACAAGGACGGCAAGGTCCAGACCATGGATTATCAGGGTAAGCAGGTTGCCAAGCTTTCCGACGATACGCTTCAGCAGATGAAGACTCTTACCGGCGGAAACTACACCAACTATTATCGTTATTATCTTGGCGGAACCTTCCCGGTCGGATATGTCAAGGAACAGGGTATGGAATACCAGACTGTCGTTACCAAGGCAAAACCGTCTCTTGATACCATCAACAAGGCTATCCAGTATGGTGTCCTTGAGCATCTCAACCACAAGTCCGACAATGCTTCCAAGATGCAGGATATCGTTCCTACTACCCTTCCGTTCACCGAAGCGGAGAACACCGCCCTTTCGACCAATTTCGATGATCTGAATACTGCATTCACTTCTGATAAGAAGAAGGTCATGTACATTTCCGAAATTGTCATCAATGGTTTCGGAACTTACAACAACTTCGATCTTTCCAAGGATAACTACTGCAATACCATCAACACTACGATGAAGCTTACTCAGTTCACCAAATACTATAACGACGCCTATACGAGATATCTTGCTCTCTAATTCCATTTGATTTGTCTGTCAGAGGCGGAATGTTCCGCCTCTGACTCTTTCTAAAAATCCACGGAGGGATAATATGAAAAAGGTCACTTCACTGTTTCAGAAAATCGGAGGAAGTATTGCCATCTTCGTTTTTGCCTTGATGGCTGTATATGCTCTTGGCATGGCTACACCGAGTGCCTGCTGCAAATACTATGAATCTCAGAAGCTGTTCTATCGTGAAATCATGCCGTACAACAACGCGATTCTGATTCTGGCTATTGTCGGCCTTCTTCTTGCTTCTCTTTATTATGTCTTGAGAAACAATGTCCGCGTGGTCTATTATGTTTCCAACTTTGTCTGGGATGGTGTTTTTGTCGGTTATTCCGTTTTGTCTTCGATCATCACGTTTGTCGGTGTTTCTTTCTATCAGGGAAAATACAGTGCACTTCCTTTTGCCGAGATGAATGCATATTGGGCAGAGAGAAGTACCACGACGATCAATCCCAATACTTCTGTCTTCCTTCTTGGCTATCTTCTCGGAGCTGTGATTCTTCTTGCCACGGTTCCGACTATTCTTGTCCTCGTCGACAAGATCAGAGGCAGAATCTCCTATGAAAGAAACAAGAGAGACGGTATTGCCAATCCTGTGAGTTATGAAAGAAAGGGGGCAAAGTAGGATGATGGAAAACAAAAAGGTATCTTCCAATAAGCCGTCTGTTAAGGAACGGATTCTCAATTATTTCTTCCCGAAGGGTATCCAGTTGGATATGCTTCGCTATAGACCGAATAAATACAGCTATGTTCTCGGTCTTCTTTCCGCCGTCCTTCTTGCCGTCGGCTTCTGCGTCTTCTATTCCGGAACCGAAATCTCTACCACCGAAAAAGCGTTCTCCTTTTTGGGGACTTCCAATCCTGGTCCTTGGCAGGGAGTCGATATTGTCATCAATATTCTGGCGCTTCTGTTTTTGTTCCTTTGTTCCGCCAAGATGGAATCTTATTCCCGTTCGATGGGAATCGTCAGCATCTTGATCGGAGTCTTCTCATTGGTCCGCGCCTATCTTCTTCCTCTTGCTCTTCTTGTCCAGGGAAGTATGTCTCTTCCGATTTTCATCTCTATCGTTGTCTTTTATTCTGTTTCCGGGGCTTTTTCCATCATTGCCGGCTTCTTGAGCATCTACAGGGGAAGAGCTTTGATGAAGTATCTTAAGTCTGTGAAGCCGATCGAGAACGAAAAGGTTGTGAAATAGTATGGCTACACTGAAATTGGAACACATGAAGAAAATCTATGACGGCGGTGTTGTTGCCGTTCAGGATTTCAATATGGATATCAAGGACGGGGAATTCGTTGTTCTTGTCGGCCCTTCTGGATGTGGTAAGTCTACGACTCTTAGAATGATTGCCGGTCTTGAGGAAATCTCAGAAGGCAAGTTCTTCATCGATGACAAGGATGTGACGCATGTCGCTCCGAAGGACCGTGATATTGCCATGGTCTTCCAGAACTATGCCTTGTATGCCAATATGACGATCTATGAGAACATGGCTTTTTCCCTGAGTCTCCGCAAGGAGAATCCGGAAGTGATTCATAAGAAGGTCATGGAGGCTAGCGACATTCTTGGCCTGCGTGAGCAGCTCAACAAGAAGCCTCGCGAGCTTTCCGGCGGTCAGAGGCAGCGTGTTGCCATGGGAAGGGCTATTGTCAGGAACCCGAAGGTCTTCCTTTTCGACGAGCCTCTGAGCAACTTGGATGCCAAGCTCAGGAATTCCATGCGCAGGGAGATCAAGCTTCTTCATCATACGCTGAAGACGACCATGATCTATGTCACTCATGATCAGACCGAGGCTTTGACTCTTGCCGACCGCATCGTTGTCATGTCGATGGGAAAGGTGCAGCAGATCGGTACTCCTTATGAGGTCTATCATCATCCTGCCAATGCCTTTGTCGGTTATTTCATCGGAAACCCGAGTATGAATTTCTTCGACGGCAAAATCGAAAAGGGTCGTTTTGTCTCTGCGGATGGGCTTGTCTATCCTCTTGAGGAGAATCGTCTTTCTTCCCTTTCTTCCTATGAAGGCAAGGAAGTGCTTCTCGGTATCCGTCCGGAGAATGTCGTTTTGGGAGGCCAGTATACGTTTACGGTCGATCTGGTCGAGCATCTTGGCCAGTATTCTCTGATCCACGGTGCTTTGGAGGGAAACCGCATCATCATCAAGGTGCCTGGATGGCAGAAGTTTGGCCAAAAGGATGAAATCAAGGTCGGATTCCGTGGCGAAAAGATTTGTTTCTTCGACAAGGAGAACGGAAAGAATATCGGAGGTTATCAGAATGCCTAAGGATAATCAGGAAAAAGAGGTGGATCGTTCCGGAATTCAGTTCACTTCCGATGCGAACACGTCCATCAATTCCAATGCACTTTCCTCACAGGACATGGATGAGGTGTCTTTGGCGGATGCTTATAAGACGAATGGTTTTCTTCTTTCTTTGATGAGATCGTTCATCAAGCTCAAGAACCATATTTCCATCATTCCGATGCTGATGACGGTTGTCTCCATGATGGTGATCACGTTTACTATCCACACTCATCTTCTTGCCATCAACAAGCTTGGAAACAATACGCTGAATTCCTTTTTGTTCTTCGTCAACTGCATTCTTTCTTTGGTTGCGGTCTTGGTCTATATCAATGTGAACAACAAGAAGAGCTCTACGAAGAAGAAAATCGTCTTCATGGTACTTTTCTATGTGGTTACCGGGGTTGAGGTTTTCATCAATTTCCGTTATCTTAGGGATATCAATATCGAGCTCAATCTCTTCAACAGCCTCAACAAGGTCACGGATACGGCTCAGGGTGACATCGCGAAGTCTGAGGTCTATACCAATATCCACAATGTCTGTCTTTTCATCGATATGGTTTTGGTTCTCTTGGCTCCGATTCTTCAGCCGTTTGCGAAGAAGATCCATCTCAACAGAAAGAAATCCAAGTAATGGAACACAATAATCAAACCAGTCAGAACGAAGACCTGATGAAGTCTTCCAATGCCGAGAAGGACGATGGCATCGTCGACAAGAAGACACTTAAGAAGTATCGCGTCCATTGGTACAACAGGATTCCCTATCCCCTTAAGGCACTTTTTATCAAATACTGGTTCTTCGGCCTTGTCTATTTCCTTTTCATGAACGGCCTTGGTTCTCTTCCGGTTTTCCAGAGCGAGAGCGGGTTTTCTTTGATGACTTTGGTTTTGATGTTGATCACGGGGATTGCCTTGGGCGTGTTCGACGATCTTCTTGTCTACAACATTCTTGATGTCCTTGAGGAGTTTCCGGGACAGAAGAACTGTTTTGTGATGTTCAAGTCGAGGAAGCTCTATTCCATCTTCATCAATGTGTTCTATGGGGTCTTCCTTGGTTTTGCCTCTTTGTATCTTTGTGCTCTTTTTTCTTCCTGGATCGATCTGTCTCTTTCTTCCTATTGGTTCAGGGAACCGTTCAGTGCGGCTTTGGTTCTTTTCGTGTTGGACGGATTCTTCGTTTTCGTCAAGGATCTGATTGTCTATCTTCTCGATCGTAGAAGGAATCGGGTATAGAAGGGGGGACATTATGGAATTCAGGTTGCTTCACATTACTTGCTGCTCTGCTACTTTCGAGCTGGTCAATCGGGATATTTACCAGACAAAGGAATCCCACTCTGTCTTCGTGGATGATGTTCTTGTCCTCAAGACGAGAAGGAATGTCTTCAGCGTTTTCGATCTGTCTCCGGACCGGGAATATGTGATCCGCGTGGAAGATACGGCGATGAGTATCCATACCCTGAAGGTTTCCTATGTCCTTCATATGAAGGATTTTGTCCGGGGAAGTCATGAGAAGGATGATACGCTTCGGGTCCAGATGGCGATTTCCATGCTTCCCAAGGATGGCCTTCTTGTCTTCGATGACGGGGATTATCATGTTACGAGCCTTTTCTTGAAGAGCAATATCACGCTTCAGCTTACGAGGAATGCCAGGATCCTTGGGAATACGGACCGGGACTGTTATCCGCTTGCTCCAGGCGAAATCGCACCTTTCGATAACCGCGATAAGCCTCTCGAACTTGTTTCCTGGGAAGGGAATCCGTTGGTCGGCAAACCTTCTTTGATCAACGGCTATGAGGTCGAGAACGTGGAGATCGTCGGAGAGGGTGTTTTCGATGGTCAGGCTCAGTTCTCTTCGTTCTGGGAGGATGTCAAGCATCTGACGTTTGCCCGTCCGAGGCTTGTTTTTCTTGCCAGAAGCAAGAACGTGCGTTTTGTCGGTGTCCGTTTTTCCAATACCCCCTGCTGGACGATTCATCCATTCTTCAGCAGCCATCTTGGTTTTTATGATATCGAGATATCCAATCCCAAGGATTCTCCCAATACGGACGGGATGGATCCTGAAGCCTGCAGCCATGTGGAAATCATCGGCGTGAGGTTTTCCGTCGGAGACGACTGCATTGCCCTGAAGAGCGGCAAGATCTATATCGGCAAGACGTTCAAGACGCCCTGCCAGGATGTGGTGATCCGCAACTGTTTCATGAATGAGGGGCATGGTGCCATCGTTTTGGGTTCGGAGGCGGGAGCCGGTCTTAAGGATCTTCTGATCGAGAGGTGCTATTTCCGTCATACCGACCGCGGCCTGAGAATCAAAAGCCGACGGGGAAGAGGGAAGGATTCTGTCATCGACAATGTGGTCTTCAAGGATATCTTCATGGAGAATGTCCTTACTCCTTTGACCATAAACATGTTCTATTTCTGCGATCCGGATGGGAAAGAGGATTATGTCCAGAACCGGAATCCGATGGAAAAGGATGAGAGGACTCCTTATCTTGGACGTTTCCGCTTCGAGAGGATCAGGGCCGTGGACAGCGAGTATGCCTTCGGGTATTTTCTCGGTCTTCCGGAAAATCCGATCGCATCGATCGAAATCGTGGACTCGTTCTTCTCGATGAAAAAGGATGCCGGAAAGGGCAGACCTGTCATGGCCTTGAATGTTCCGGAGGTTTCGAAAGTCGGATTCGTGTTCGAGAATGTGGGTAGGGTCGTTTTTCGAAACGTTCAGGCAGTCGGATATGAAGGTAAGGAGGTCATAGAAAATGGCGTGGTCGAAACAAATTTTGAATGAAGTGCATATTCTTCTTACCTTTACAAGGTATAATGAGGAGAAGTTCAGAATCATCTTGGACAAGCTGTTCGGCAAAAAGGCGAAGATTTCCAAAATATCCAAGCCCGGAGTCTATCTTCTGACTCTTCCCGATGGCCAGGCCAGCCTTGCTACGTTCCGCGCTTCCTTCGATGCCTTGTTTCTGGATGTGGATTCGATTGCCAAGGCTCTTGTCATTCCCTGCGACGATCAGTTCCTTTATTCCTATATCGACGAGGTTAAGGAGGGTAGGCTTACTTATCTGTTCGAACTGGAGAAGAATCATCCGAATTTCTACGATGAGATGGTTCCTCTCCTTCTTGGGGTGAAGAAATCGTTGCTCGGAAGTCTGAAAAGCTATATCGAGAACAACTGCTCGATCCGGTGTGCCCAGAACGAACTCTATGTCCATTTCAACACCGTGGAGTACCGTATGAGGAAGTGCATGCAGCAGCTGCGGATGAATTTTGATCTTTTTCCTACCCGGATGTTCCTTTATTACCTTTTGGAACGGGTGGAAAACCAGAAAAGGTAGTTTCCATTGGTTAGGGAGGTTATCACAATGAAAAAATTCGAAATCCTGTCAAGGATCGCTTCCAACGGTGTTGTCGCGGTCATCCGTGCCGAATCGGTAGAGAAGGCTGTTCTTCTTGGAAAGAGCATCAGCGAAGGCGGTATCGGAGCTTTGGAAATCACGTTCACGGTTCCGCATGCCGACGAAGTGATCGAAGAGCTCATCAAGGCGAAGGTCAGCGCTCTTGTCGGAGCCGGTACGGTTCTGGATGCTACAACAGCCCGTTATGCCATCATCAAGGGAGCGAACTTCATCGTTTCTCCGGCTTTTGACAAGGAAGTCGCGGAAATCTGCAACCTGTATCAGGTTCCCTATTTTGCCGGCTGCATGACTCCGACGGAAATCATCACGGCCATGAAGGCCGGTGTGGATGTCGTCAAGGTCTTCCCCGGCGATATCGTCACCCCGAAGTTCTTCAAGGATATCCATGGTCCGCTTCCGCAGGCCAATCTTCTTCCTTCCGGAGGTGTCTCTTTGGAGAACATCAAGGATTGGATCAAGAATGGTGCTGTCGCAGTATCCGCCGGCAGTTCTTTGACGGCTCCTAGCAAGAAGGGCGACTATGAAGGCGTGAAGCTTGAGGCGAAGAAGTTTGTCGATGAAGTGAAGAAAGCTCGTGAGGCATTGAAGTAGTTTCCGCTAAGGAGAGGTGAGTATGACGAAGGACAATTCCCTTATCTACAACAAGATTGCAGGTTCCATTATCACGATGAAACTGCTTCCTGGACAGAAACTTGGCGAAATCGAGATGGCCAGCAAGTACAAGGTTTCCAGAACCCCGATCCGGGATGTGTTCAAGAAGCTTGAGTACAACGGACTGGTCGAAATCCATTCTCAATCCGGTACTTATGTGACCAAGATCGATATGGCAAACATTTCCGACTTGATTTATGTCAGGAACTGCGTTGAGGTCAACGTTCTTTCTTCTGTGGCAGGCAAGCTTTCGAGTCTGGATAAGACGTATCTGAAGGACAATCTGAAGATGCAGAGGTGCTTGAACGATAAGAAGAAGGATTCTTCCGACGATTCGTTTGCTGCGGCTCTTTTCGAACTTGACAACCAGTTCCACGGATATATCTACCAAATGGCTGCCAAACAGGGTGTCCTTCGTATTCTGAACGGGAACCAGCCGAATTTCCAAAGATATCGTTTCATGACGTTTTTGAGGGATGAGAGCCAGCTCAATTCGCTCTATGATATCCATGAGAAGATGCTCAACTGTATCATCGACAACGACGTCTCTTCATTGATCGAAATCGTCTATGAGCACAACTATGCCGGCCTTCATGGCATCGACAAGGTCATCCAGAAGCATCCGGAGTATTTCGAAAACCTAGAATATTGAAAATGAAAAGTGGGAGGTAATTATGATTTTGAAAACCAGAGACTATTCCTCGATGGAGGATTATAGACACTACGATACGAAGAGGCTGAGAAGCGAATATGTGGTGGAGGATGTGTTTGCCAGGGATGACCTTTCTTTGACTTATTCCTACATCGACAGGATCATCTTCGGCGGTACGATTCCGGTCGAGAAGGATGTTGTCCTTGCCAGTGCGCCGGAACTGAGGGCCGAGCATTTCCTCGATCGACGCGAAATGGGCGTCATCAATATCGGAGCGGAAGGGAAAATCACCGTCGATGGAAAGGAATATGTCCTGAAGCATTGGGAAGCCCTCTATATCGGAAGAGGAACCAAGGAAGTCGTCTTTTCCTCCAAGGACAAGAAGAATCCTGCTGTTTTCTATGTGGCTTCCTGTCCTGCCCACAAGGAATATCCGACTACGTTGATTCCGTATGAGAAGGCAGACCATCGTCATGCCGGCGACAAAGCCCATTCCAACGAGAGGACACTCAACCGCTATATCATTCCGGAGAATGTGAAGACCTGTCAGTTGAGTATGGGTCTTACCCATCTTGAGGAGGGTTCGATCTGGAACACGATGCCTTGTCATACGCATGCCAGACGTATGGAGGTCTATCTCTACTTCGACATCGAGAAGGATCAGGCTGTCTTCCACTTCATGGGTCCTGCCGATGAGACCAGGCATGTCGTCCTTCATGACAGACAGGCCGTCATTTCTCCGTCCTGGAGCATCCATTCCGGTGCCGGTACGAAGAACTATACCTTTATCTGGGCTATGTGCGGCGAGAATCAGGATTTCGACGATATGGACAATATCGCCATCGAGGATCTCCGCTGAGTCTTGTTTATCGGGCACTTCTTTCCGGAGGTGCCTTTTTCTGTGGACGAAAAAAGGCACAGCCGTTTCTGACTGTGCCTGTATATGGGATCCGGAACTGATCCGGAAATTTTAAATAAAAAACCCAGGTAGACGAATCTATCTGGGAAGAGCAAAAGGAATTTTATGTTGGAATTTATTAGCAATCTCAATGTCGCTTGGATGTCGTTCATCCTTGTGACGCTAATATTTTGCCTTATTTGCTTTTCGATTTCAAGTATTATTTTTTTGTAAAGCCCTTTCATTACCAATTTTTACGTAACTTGTCGTTTTTTTATCCTAACTTGTATGACTTCCTCCCTTTTTCCGTATGGATTCCTAGGGAAAAACAAATGGAATATGGCTCGGATAGGGAAAATTTTTGGTTTAGGATGTTTTTTTGATGGAGGTGATAAGGTAGAGGGGATTTTCTAAGGGACATATGGTGCCTAATCTGTATTTGCAGGGATGAAAAAGGCTTGTATTCGTATTATAATGGACGTGTTTTGGAGGTTATCGATATGGAAGAGAGAGTCATCATGGATACGAATCGTTTTTTTGCCAGGAACGATCTGGATAAGAAGCTGAACCCGGTCATGGATAAGGCAAGTCAGGGTGATGGGGACAGCCAGTTTTCGATTGCCAACCAGATTCTCGAGATTGTCAAAGATCCGTCTTCGAAGCTTTATCTTCTCTGGATGGAGGAGGCAAGCAAGAACGGATGCGTGATGGCCCAGTTCCTGCTTTCGGAGGATAAGAGCATTCCCGACCGCCTGAAATATGATTCGATGCTTGTCGATAACCCGAAGACTCCTCTTCAGGTCTATGATCATGCCCTCACTCTTCTTGCCGACGATCTTTATCGGAAGGGAGACATGGGATGTGTTTCCATGTACGAGCGTCTTCTTATAGATGATCCAAGAAGCAAGGTCGCTTCGTATCGGCTTTGTGATCTTTATCTCAGACAGAATAAGAAGGATGAGGCAAAGAAGATGTTCCGTCTTTACCGCAGGCTTTATAAGGCGGTACTGAATTACGGATACAGTGATCCTCTCGGACTGGGTGAGAAGCTGAAATAGTCTTCAGTTTTCTGCAGGCTGTTGTTTTTCTTCTTTCTTCTCCCATCTGCGGTTGAAGATGATACAAAGAGGTGTTCTGAAGAAGAGATAATAAAGAGGAACGGAGAGAAACACGCTGAATAAGGCGCCGAGAAGGGCACAGGTGATTTCTTCGATGTTCCAGGCATGTGCGCCTTCAAAGCTCAGATACCAGGCTTTGGCAACGACGTTTTTGTAGATTTTGATCCAGACTTCTTCCTCGAAGGCAAGGATGACCATGGTCATCTGTCCGATGTGGTTGAAATATCGGTTCCGCAGTGAATAGCTTAAGAAGATGATACCGAAGGTTCCCACTAGACTTGAGGGGATGACAAGAAGGTAGGGTGAATAGTTCGCCTTGCTTCCTGAGAAGGTGGTGTGATAGGTGTTATAGATAAACAGTGCCATGGCTGTGCTGATGGCAAGAAGGACAAGTGAAACGGCAAGAGTCTGTATTCTTCCTTGGAAGAACCTGTCTCTTGCTTTTTTCAGTTTTGGATTTGTAAAGAGGTAACCGAGATAGAGATAAAAGGATCCGATGAAGCTGGTATCCATGCTTAGGGGAAGATAGATGTGGAGGAAACGGTTGTAGAGAAGGGAGAGAGATAGGACGAACAAGGATAGTCCTGATTCTAGTAGAAGGTTGTCTTTTCCGATTCTGTGGATGAGATAGACGATGGTTTCTGCAAAGAAAAGGGATGGTAGATACCATAGGGAGTAGACTCTGGAATTGACGAAGATTCCCGTCAGGGACTTGAGGAAATAATCGTAGGTCATCGGCATGCCTTCGATAGGCAGTAGTAAGGTATCGAGGATGACAAGTAGGAATGCAAAGAAGAAGTAGGGGATGATGAGGGTCCTGAGTTTCCGGTAGAGGAAGTGGAATAGGGATTCGTTTTCTTCGAGTTTCAGTGCCATTCCGTCCAGAAAGAAGAAGAGCGGATTCAGGAAAATATCCAGGACACAGGTTTCTTCCGTGAGTAGTCTTACGTAGACATAGACGAAGAGTGTGATTCTTATGGCCTGGGCGGAAAATACGTGGTATTGTTCCTGGTATTCTTTCTGTCGGTTCATTACCGGAAGATTATAACCGATTTGATATGCTTTCGGAACTGGATTTCCGGAAAATCAGTCCTGCTTTTTTCAGTGGAATAAAATGAAGTGAATAATTGTAATTCATTGCTTGAAAGAGTATACTTTTGCAAGGAGGATTGTTTATATGAGTAAATTAAAAAAGGCTTTGACTTTTTTTCTATCGATTTTATCTATTTTTGTTTTTCGTATAAATTCTCCAGATGTGAACACAGAAAACAATCTTAGGCGAATGGATTACCAAATCACCGATGTAGTGGCTTTGGATAATCCCGAGAAAATACTGGACGCTATTGTAGGTGTAAAAAAAGAAATTGATTCTCAAGGAGAATATGATGCTTCTAATCCAACCATAAGGAATGTATTGGACAATATGTTTGTTTATTTTTCAGATTTAAATTGTAATTCTGAATTACCGGAAGATTATTTTCGCAATTATTTTGATGAATTGTTGTTTGATGTTATTGAAAACAAGATTGCAACTCAATCGGAAGGCGTCACTTCGATTGAGTTGCATTATACAAAACAAAAATTTTTATGGTTCTACGTATATATGCCGACTGGATTTACGATTAGGCTTTCCGCGGATGCGTGTCGGGATATTTTAAGTACAGCTAGTGATATTGCTTTTGATTTGGTTGTTCGGGCCTTTGAAAGTGCAAAATTGGGTCCTGTTATTGCAGCGACTTTATCACTTTTGGCTGGCGTAACAGGAAGTCCAATTCTTGTTGCTGCTGTTGGTACTATTGCTTTTTTGGCTGCTCATCCATTGATTTCTTTTTTTGTTACTAAATTGCTATCTCAACCGTTTTACGCGCTTTTTGATTATATATGGTCTAATTGTATTAAAGATGGTATTTATATTACAACCAATGGGACTTCTTTGATTGATATAGGACTACAATAGAATGAAAACCATTGAACGTATTCTGGTGATTCCTGTTTCCATCGTATTTACGTATCTAGTTTCTTTTTTGTGTGTCCGGAATATCTATGTCGAGCAGGGGATTTCCTGGTATGTGGTTTTGGTATGCAATCTTTTGTTCAGTGTTCCTGCCTTTTGTCGTATGGTTTATCTTTTTCTTCTTCGTGAGAAAACAAGAAAAGGAAAGATCGTGCTTCATGAGAAAGGAATGTTCTGTTTTTCTATGTCTTTCTTTGTTGTATGGCTTGTCGTGTTTTCGGTTGTCTTCTTCAACAACTTCTTTGCCGGACTTTTCAGTATTCTGAATTTTTATTCCCTGAAGGACAATGCCATGTTTTTCTTCGGTTGGAAAAGGGATTATCTTCGGATGACAAAAGAGAATCTCTGATTTTGTTTTGGATATTGTTTTCTTTATCTGCTTTTTTGGTGGCTGATAGAAAATTTGTTCTGTCTGGTGCTGCTTTTGTGCTACAATTTAATTGTTATGACCATTGGTGAATTTTTAAGTCAGAGACGTAAACAGCTTGGTTTGTCTTACGATAAGGTCGGAGTGAGCCTGAATTATACTGGGCAGGCGATTTATCGTTACGAAAAAGGCAAAGTGAAAGTGAGTCTTGAAAACGTCATTCCTCTTTGTAAGGCATTGGATATGTCCGTTGCCTCGTTTTTCCGCATGGACATCGATCGGATCGAGCCTTTTGTGGAAGGAGAGTTTTTTTCTCAAAAGCAGTTTTCATCCCATCTGAGTCAGAGATTCCATAGGGAAGCTGTTGACTTTGATGCTCTTTCCCTGAAAATGAGGACTTCCAAGCAGAGAATCCTGAACTGGCTGGACGGGAGCTCTCTTCCTACGGTCGAGGAACTGATGGTTCTTGCGGATGTTCTTCTGGATGATCCTGTGGATCTTTTCTTCGGAAGGAACAAGGAGGTTCCTGTCTCTCAGCCGATGCCTGCATTCTATTCCGGACATGAATCTATCCACGTTTCGGTTTCAAACGGTTTTCGGAGGAGAATGATAGCCTGTGTCTGTTCGATGGCTGCGATTCTTCTTCTGGTCTGTGGCAGTTCTTTCTTCTTTGCTTCAAAAGCGAATCGGGTTGCCGACAAGCCGACTGGCGATGATGTGAAGACGGATTTGGATTCGACAGACAAAACGCAACCTTCCGGTGGCGATTCTTCTTTTGTCAATCCACCGGATGAACCCGATTCTTCCAAAGGGGAATCTCCTTCTATCGAATCCCCTTCTGAAAATCCGGTCAGGGATATTTATTACTCTGTCTTTGTTCGGGCATATGACTGCGAGCTGGATTCAGATATTCCGGAGCTGAGTCAGGAAATCCAGGTGAAACCAGGTGAATGTGTTTCCGGCCTGGACCTGAATGCGGAGCATTACCAGTTTGTGACGTTGGAGGATGCCGACGGTTATGCTTTTGATTTGGATACACCGATTTATCAGAATACGGTCATCAAAGCCGAGTACATCCGCAGGAGTTACAATGTTGTTTTCTATACGCAGGTTGACCGGGCTACCATCCTCTCTTCTCAGACGGTGAAATATCTCGACTCTGCCAAAGAACCTGAATACCCATATGTCTTGGGACGTGAATTTCTTCGATGGAGTCAGGATTTCCATGACGTCCAGTCCAATCTCGAAATTTATCCTCTTTATTCGATTCCTTCCTATCAGATCACTTTGGATTTTGATGGAGGCAATGTCGATGGCCAGACCGACAATATGAAACTGAATGACTTGGATATGGTGAATCTGGATTCTCTTCCGGCTCCCGAGAAGGAGGGATATACTTTCCTTTATTATGCCTATGAGGGAAAGAAGGTGGACAGGAATACGGTCTTCCGTTCTTCTTTCGTGACTTTGGTAGCTGTTTATGAAGCGAATGAATATACGATCCGTTTTCGGGGAAGTTCCCAGATCCTGAAGGTAAGGTATCAGTCGGCTTTCCCTTCTCTTCCTTCAAGTCTCGATGATGGAAGTTCTGTGGATGGGTGGTATTATCAGAATGATAGGATTTCCTCTTCTTCTGTCTATTGTTATCCGTATGACATCACTTTGTCTTCTTTCTCTTTCCTGAAGGTAGATGAATGCGACTGCTCTCTTAAGCCGGATGGAACGTATCGGTTGGACAAGGTCAACGTTTCCAGGAATGGTATCGTCGATCTTTCGACAATCGGTGGGATAGAGATATCTGAGATCATGACGGGTGCTGTTTCCGATTGCGATTCTTTGACTACTCTTGTCTTCAATCAGAAGAAAATCAAGATCCATAGCGGCGCCTTTTCGAATCTTTCTTCTCTTCGCCAGGTCTATTTCAATCAAATCGGATCGGACAGCGTGTTCGATCGGAATGTTTTTTCCGGGTGTGACTTGGATTATCTTGTCTCCGGCAATCCGATCGGAACCGACAGGAAATATCTGAAACTCAAAGACTATGGAATTGTAGGAAAAGATACGTTCCGCTTCGGATTCAACGACAATGTCGTGAATATGCCGGATGGATTCACCGAAGATTTCGGTATTCTTGGAGAATTCGATACGGGAAATAACCTGAAAAAGATCAATGACAGTCAGCTTTCTATTAAAGGGTGCACGATCCGGAAGTTTGTTCCGGGAGTCTCTCTTGAGGATGCGACTTTGAATCTTCCTGACATCGACCAGGATGAGATGGCATTCTGTGGATCTGGATATACCTGTCTTGTCCGTTTTGTCGGTGATAAGCTAGGTCATATCGGAAGGTTCAGCATGGAGAACGGAGCCTATAAGACTTCTGCTGCCATTGGACCTTTGTGTGTCGACGAATTCGATTTTTCAAGAGCGAGCATCTTCAATATGAATACGAACGTCATTTATGCGAAGAAGGGTTCGATTTCCCAATATGTGAGTAGTGGCACGTTTGCAAACTATGATACGGAAAAGCTCCAACTGAATATCTACGGCAGTGAGAGATTGAGCATTTCGAACCAAAGGTCGGATTTTGTGCTTGACCCAATGAATACGGAGATTTTTTTCCACAAGGAATCCAGGGTCAGCGAAGACAGGCTTGTGGATTATCCGATGGAACTTCTTACCTTCTTTGCCGACTGATTGTTCTTTCTTTGTCTCTCTGAAATTGTTTGTTGCCTTTACAGATTGCACCATAATGTAATTACGGAGTGTCTGTGAAGGGCTTACAGGATTTCGGAGAGCTTTTTCTATTTATAATAATGCCCTTTGAAGTCACCTGAAAGGAAACAAAGAATGAAACTTTATAAGAAAATCATTTTGGGAGTGACGGTTTCCGTCGTCTCTCTTGCTGCTATTGCCTGCGGTACCATCTATGGTGTCTGGCATGATGAAATCAATACGATATGTTCGGTCAAGCTCCTTTCCGATTCCGACAAGGAAAACCAGGAGGGAAAGGTCTATGAGATGACCGTTTCCGGCGGATTCTATTTCGACGAGTTTTTGAAGACAGGTGCCAAGAACGATTCCGACCTGATCAACTATATCGTCAATCATATCACCAAGGGTGTGATTCCGGTCAAGATGACTCCTCCTACCATCGGTTGTTCGGCTTTTACTGCTGTCCAGGAAGACAACGGCCATCATCTGTTCGGTAGGAACTACGATATGTCAGAGACTTCCGCAGTGATCGTCAAGACGAACCCGGGAAATGGAAGGCATGCCAGTGTTTCGACTGCCGACTTGAGGTATATCGGTCTTGGAGACGGCAATATGTCTTCCCTGATCAAGAAGGTGACTTCGCTTGCTGCCTGCTATACTCCGCTTGATGGAATCAACGATGCCGGTGTGAGCTGCGGTATTTTCATGTCCTATCAGGGGGTGAAGGATGATACTGGCAAGAAGAAGGTCGTTGCCACGGATCAGAATACCGAAAAGGTGGACCTCACCAGCACGACGATGCTGAGAATGGTCCTCGACTATGCTTCCAGCGTCGATGAGGCAGTAAAGCTTGTCGAGCAGTACGATCTTCATGATTCGGCATCGACTTCGTTCCACTATATGATTGCCGACAAGAGCGGTGCCAGTGCTATTTTGGAATGGGTGAACGGGACTTCCGATACGGACAACGATGGTTCGAAAAGGACGCTCAAGGTCTACCGCAATACGGATAGTTACGGAGAGAAGTCTTCCGAAGAGAAGTTCCAGTGGGTCACCAATTTCCTGGTGACTCCGGATTACTATGCCTTAGATTCAGAGAAGGCTGGATTCGACCGTTATCAGGCTATCCATAAGGCCATCAATGCGGATGGAAGCAACAATGAGGGCAAGATGTCCTATCAGGGTGCTTTGGATGTTCTTAAGATGGTCGGAAGAAGGAACTGGGGAAAGAATCATGAACAAAGCAAGACAAGTGTGACTCCCTGGTCTGCCCTCTATGATCTGGATTCTCTTTCCGTGACGTGGGTCGGAAACGAGAATTTCGACGATGAGAAGAAGATTTTCCATTATTCCCTGAAGAAATAGAGAAATTCAATCTGCCCTCCTTTTGAAGCAAGGCACTAGAGGAACTCTTCCTGTAGCTATAGGAGGGCTTTTGGATGTCTTGGATCAAGGATTTTAAAAAATTAAAAAACATAGGAACCTATCGAGATCCTTTCGGAATCTGAGACAGAAATAGGTCCTATGTTTTTTATATGGAGAACTGTATTATCGTTTGATTTTGCTGAATCTTATAAGATTCAGAATTGAAAAAGAATCCATTGGGCAAGGATGATGGATAGATTTGCCACTGCAGCTTTGTTGAACATGGAATCATAGTCTACATTGGCGGTACCTACGATATTCACATATAGGATGGTGAAAAGACAGATCAGGATGGCTGCTAGGGATAGTACCAAGTGGAGTATATCGAAGAGAAACAATTTTTTTCTTTCATGATTTTGAACTGTTTATAGGCATTCGATAGGGAAACGGGAATGCAGAA
>DHKM01000031.1:0-7222 GCA_002404835.1 Caryophanales bacterium UBA4694
TACGTTTTGTGGCGGCTTCTCCTTCCTCGACTTTGATCGACCCTGACTGAGTCAAGGTGAATTTACCTTCGTACTGTCCGAAATTGACATTGAGAATCAATTCAATTGGAGTAGTTGTTCCATCGCTTCCGACAAAGGTAGCCTTTACCTTCTTGGAATGGTCACTTCCTGCGTTGACTCTGACTGTAATGTTTTCTCCGACTTCGAAATCAGAGGATGTCGTGGTCTCACCGCTTAAGGTAACATTGCTTTCGGATCCGCTGACTCTGACACTCTTGACAAGGTTTCCGGCAGTATTGGTATAGCTTACGGTTGCCTTTACGACAGCAACCAGCTCGACTTTGATGGTGACATCGCAGTCTGGCATATTGAAGGAATAGGCATGATCGCCGTAGCTTTTGGCATAGATGATATGATCCTTCAGCACTCCTTCGTCCATGTAGCTGACTAAGACTTTGCTGACCTTGTAGTTTCCTTCTGTAATGGCGATATCGAACTCGACAGAATCGCCCTCGAAATAGTCGACCTGGTCGTTGTCGAAGATAAGTTCGACATTGGAAGAGGAACGATCAAGCTGAACCTTGTGGCTTTGAGTGACATTGAAGCGGATGGTATCCTCTTTCTTCAAATGGGTCGTGAAGACATACTTTCCATCCGTGGTTTTGACATGATTGTCGTATCCATGAACGTTTTCACTTTCTGTGACACCGGTTAGGGATTCTACTTTGTATCCATTATCGACCGTAAAGACGACGTAGAACTGATTGCGGTCACTCGGAACAAAGGATGTGATCTTATCCTTAGGGGTCACTGTTTCATAGTCATCGGAATAGGTAAGACCGGAATAGAACTCGACATTGTGGACATGGGCATTGTCTTCGTATTTGAGTTCGACGGCAGAGATGGTGTGGATGGTGATGGTAAGGTCCTCAGCAGGGAGAACAAGAGAAAAATCGGAATAGTCGGTCGGATTCATGATGCTATCAAGGGAGAATTCAAGAGAGGAGATGGCATATCCGTCCTGTGCCTTGATCTTGAAGGAAGTCTCAATTCCGCTCATGAATGTGGTAGGTAAGACGGAAGTAGACAGGTCGACATGGTTTTCCTCGGTAGCACCGACATAGGTGATGGCGTGCTGTTCGCTCTTTTGGACGGTGACTTCGAGGGTGGAGTCACTATAAAGATAAGAGATGTAATAATATCCGTCGGAACCTTCAATCAGATCGTCACTTCCATATTCGGAAACGAGTTTTACCTTGTCGATATAGTATCCGTCTTCAGCGATGACGACAAACTTCACATCATAGGTCTCATAGGTCTCCAAATCGGTATAGGGATTGTACTTCTCACCGGATGTGAGACCGAGAATGGTATAGTGCTCGCCTTGGACAAAAGTGATTTTCTCACCGGAATTGGAGGTCTTCTGCTTGTTAGAGACGGCAATGGTGAGATTTCCTTCGTCGGCAACATTATAGACAAAGGAGTAGCTGAGTCCGTCTTCCGATGCAGTCATCGTAGAGACGGTCTTGTTGACCATAATGTCGACTCCGTTGATTCCAGGATTGGAGGCAAAGGTTAACGTGATCGTCTTTTCACCGAGTTCGATTTCATCGCCTTGCTGGATGTTCAGGGTTCCTTTTGTATAGTTATAGACTTTGTTAACCGTTGCTTTCTTGACCGGAGCGACAGAAGGAGTGGATGGTGTGGACGGAGAAGCAGAAGGTGTAGACGGCTTGGAAGGTGAGGTAGACGGAGTGGATGGCTTAGTAGATGGCGTTGTAGATGGTGTGCTTGTGGAAGAGCTCGGCTTTGTCGAGGCAACGGAATTTTGGGAGTTGTTGGAAGTAGTAGTAGAAGTAGCGGTTGAATCGCTCTTTGGGGAAGGGGATGCGGAGTTATGATCGCATCCGGTAAGAAGAACGAAGGAGAGAAGGGCAAGTAGTGTCAGTTTTGTCTTTTTCATTTTATGTTACCTTTCTTTTTTAATCGGAATAATCCGGAACAGCGGTGTAGAAGTAGATGCCGCCGTAGGCATTGTTTGTCATGCCGATGACGATGTCTCCGTTGACATAGTAGAAGGGGCCTGGGAAAAGGGGATTGGTGGAACTATCGGTATAGGTGTAGTTTGGATTTTCGACTAGAAGCGCTTCGTATCTCTTGTTGTAGTTGTTGATATCGCCGTCATCGATATCGTCGACATTGTGATAGATCTGGAAGACTTTCGTATTCTTCAGAGATCCGGTATTGAGATAGAGCCAGGATTCGTCGAGATCATCGTCGAAGAGATATGGTATGTCTTTGTCGACGTCGACATCTTCTCCGTAGCGGTTCTTCTTTCCCTTGAAGAATTCCTGCATCTTGGTATAGATTTTCGAGGAGACGGATTCGCTCCATTTGGTCGGAATCGTGAAGGTCCCCAGCGTCTTCAGTTTGTCAAGAAGGTCAGAGGAGACTTCGATCGGATTTTCATCCGTCCCATAGGTGAAGTCGACCTTTCCGATTCCCGATGGAGCCTGCTCGAAGGCGGTTATGGCACCATAATAGTAATGGAACGTCTTGATGTCGTCGGTGATGGTATCCCCGTCTTTGACAAGATCGAAGGTCATGCCGGAATAGTCTCCGCCGTTGGCCATGCTGCCTTCCTGGGCTTCGAAACGGGTGTGGCTGATAGGCATGTAGTCCTTCAGCTTGTTTCCGTTCATCTGGCTTCTCGGGGAGAGAATGCTTCCGTTAAGTTCATAGACAAGAGGAGAGGCAGAGAGGTTGATCCAATCGTCCTTCAGGGTCTTTCCGTACTGGATCTGGGATCTCGGTTCGACTGTGCCGTCTTCCTTGACACGGAACAGTTTCGTTCCGATTGGGTTTCCGTTTTCGTCCCGGATGAGGTAGACGCCTTTTCCGGTTTTGGTCGTGACATAGGAGTTTCCGTGCTTCTTCTTGACGGAGGTTTCATGGTAGACGACATCCTTGGTGTAGTAGCTTGTCATTACAGGAACCAGGGCCTTGGTATCTTTCTGGTCGTACCATTCCGTGGATACGGTCTTCAATGTCGTATGCTCATAATCGTTTACCTTATCGAACACTTTCTGGATTTTGGCGCTGTCTTTGCTCACGGAATAGACGCTTGGCTCGGCTATGGTCCTGTAATCCACGATGTCGATCGTAATGGTATAGTAGATATCCTTGTATTCCGTCTCGGAGACCTGGGTAAGAGAAGGTGCCGTTACGGCTACGATTTTTTGAATATATCCCTCTTCGACATAAGCCTGGATGGAATCGAATTCCATCAAGGTGAGACCGGTCCTGGAGATGGATTCCAGTGAAGAGCCGCCGTCAAGTCCATAATACTTGTAGGAATCCGTATCCTTATCATAGCGGAAGCCTTCGAAGTCGAAGGTGTCATATCCAAAGCCAAGATTCGTAAAGCTCTGGGCATAGTATTCCTGGTCATAGACCTGGTTTTGGGCATTGATTCCCTGGAGATAGGCTTCGTTGTTCTCCGTCCTCCGGTAGAATGACTCCTGTCCGTTGGGATTCTTGATATGGAGCTTGGTCGGATTGTAATCCTGCTCATAGGTACCGAGTTCTTCACTTGGACTGCCATCAAGGTATTCCGCCACGATCGTGGTATTGGAGGAAAGGTATGTGTTTCTGATCGTCAGGGTATTGGAATAAGTGAAGGTTGTATTCGAGATGCTTTGTTGGATATTCTTCTGATAGGCATCGGCATCTTGATCAAAAGAGGAACCGACATTCTTGATAGTAGCGGTTTTGAAGGTTTCCGGAGAGGTGTCTTTTCCGTCCTTGTGAAGCAAGAAGTGCATGACGATATTGTTCTCTTCGTCGTACTGGATGGAAACGCGGTTCACTTTTCCGAGAATGACGTTGTTCTTGTTTCCGGAAATCAAAGCAAGAACGGAAAACATGCGGTTGTCGCTATCGGAAGCATAGTCGACAACAATTTCCTTCTTGTCGTCAGCAAGCTTCAGATCTTCCTTCTTGGCACCGTAGTTGGAATTGGTCAAATAGGAGAATTTGTTGATGGTATGGAAATCGGTTAGCGGGGAACCGGTTGAAAAGCCTTCTTCGTCTTCTCCTTCCATCAAATGGCAGAGCTGGAAATTTACCTCTCCGGTACTGTCATCGAAGAGCCTTCTGGCCTTATAGACTCCGATAGGAGCTTCCTGATAGATGGTATTGCCTTTGAAATAACAGATATCCTGACTGGAGAGAAGAATATAATTCTCCTGATAGATGTCCTGGACTCCGGTTTCATATTCGATGGTAAAGTTACCTTTGGAAGCAAGGGCAAGGAAATCGGAGTAGATGTTATCCACAGTCAGTTCTTTGTTAACGATGACATCGTCGGTTGTTTTCGAAGAGCTATCGGATGTCGTCGAGGAGTGTGAATCCGAATGGCTCTTGTTCGTGGAACCGATGGATGTTTTGTCACTGGAAGAAGCGGATGCGGATGATTTGGCTGAGTCGGTCTTTTGAGAGCATGAGCAGAGGGAGAGAACTGTCACCAACATAAGGATTTTTTTGATTTTTTTCATACATATATACTCCTATAGAAATAGATTATCCCACAACAGCATCAGAAATGGACGTTTTTGCAAGGATAACGGACAAAATTCCAATAGAATTAGGATGTCGTTTTGCTTTCATCTGATTAAAGTTAAATGAAAACAAAAAAATCTCAACTTCTGTTGAGGTTAATCATAGGTAATTCGTCCAGAATAAGTGACAGATGGTGCCCGAGGCCGGACTTGAACCGGCAAGGATTTTACTCCGCAGGATTTTAAATCCTGTGCGTATACCGATTTCGCCACTCGGGCAGAAGTGGTGACCCGCACGGGGCTTGAACCCGTGGCCCCTTGATTAAAAGTCAAGTGCTCTACCACTGAGCTAGCGGGTCATTTATTCTGGAAGGTGAGCGAATCTGGCTGGGGCAGATGGATTCGAACCATCGCATGTCAGAGTCAAAGTCTGATGCCTTACCGCTTGGCTATGCCCCAAGCACGGCATGTCACGTATCATATATCGAAACACATGTTGTGTTTTGACCTAAGAAAGTGGTGGGCAAGGGTGGATTCGAACCGCCGAAGACGAAAGTCAACAGATTTACAGTCTGCCGCATTTGGCCACTTTGCTACTCGCCCATCTAACTTTTTCGCTGAGAAATGGTGGATGCTAAGGGGTTCGAACCCCTGACCTCCGCCGTGTAAAGGCGATGCTCTACCGCTGAGCTAAGCATCCCTAGAATTTCAGCGCTTTGTTATTCTACCAAAGTAAACTTGAAGATGCAAGGTTTTTTCGTGTTTTTTCAAAGATATTTTTAGGATGGGATTAAGGATTCATCCGGTATATTTTTTCTTCCGTAGATATCCTAATTTAGACTGCCGGGAAATACCTTTTATCGTCTTGATCCAGATGTGATTGGGTTAACTTCCTTGCTCCAATCGTCGTCAAGAAAAAAAGGCCACCTCCTTATTTAGTATAAAATGTCCCCTATAAAGTGGACACGGTAACCTGAAACAAAAAAAGCATTTGTCCGGAAAGTGAGGAAAGACATGAGCAGGAAGAGATTCACGAAAAAAGGAATCGAAATCTTGAAAAAGAAAACATGCAGCCTGCAAAAACTGGAGATCCGACCTTGCTCAATACCTACGGATTAATAGTTTAGGATTAGCAAGAGAAAAATATGTAATTTTTACTTTAATATTTTAAAACATTTTCCTTGACAGCAAAAAAGCAAAGTTTTATCCTATCAAAAAAGGAGATCTGAATATGATTTTTACTTTATTTCTAACTGTTTCTACTGGCATTTCAATGAGCACAGGGAGTTTTATTTCGGGGCATGATATTTATGATGTTAAGGAAGCAACAAATGAAATCTTAGCCATTTCAGAAGATGAGATGAATCCTAGTACCTCTTCTTATTTTCAGGATAAGTCGTTTGAAACAGTCGAAGATTTTATTAAAATAGTAATGTTAAATTCTTTGGTTCAATTCAAATTTGTGGATGAAGTTACAACGAAAACTACTTTAAATTATATTAATCAAGAGTGTAATGATTTAAACTTAGATTTTGATGCTATTCAAAATAGTGCTTATGATAATCATCTCTTTGATTTCGGAGATTTTGATTCTTCCATTGTTAATGCTTTTTTTGAATTGCTTCATGAGTCTGACAAAATTTTATCTCATTTTAATAATGGTGACATACCAGTTGAAAAGGAAGAAATCACTACTAAGGACAGTGATGAATATAATGAAGAAGACAAGAGAGATATAGAAGAAATGACAGATGAAACGCAAATTCCATTAATACCAAATCATGACAATTCTCAAATGGAAGCCAATGTTAATTGTTCTATTGATGGGTACACTTTTTTGGGTTTTGATTTTCCGGCTGATACTTGTATTTCTTTTTATAACATAATTTCTGATTGGTTGAACAAGAAGGCTATGATGACAACAATTGGCGCGTCGACTATTTGGAAATATATTGTAAATCTAATTAGATTTAACCCAGTTTCATCAACTTTGTATAATCAATTGTTTTCTTTGCTTAGCGGGTTGTGGGATTCATTGATATCTTTTTTAAAAACTGGCACGATAGGTCTTATTATAAGTATTATTCTAAGTATTGTTGCAATTGGTACATTGTCTGTTGTTATATCTATTTATATTGCGGGCTTGAATCAAAAAGGATGGCGAATCGGACTTTTGATTTATAATTGGCACCATTGGGAATGGCTTTGTGGAGAATATTAAAATGAATTTTACCGATACAGATAAAATTTCAAACTATTCGGACGTGATACTGAACAAAAAAGCGAATCGTCTATTTGAGTATTATTTCATCTCTGAATTCGTATACCTCCTTCTTTCCGTTTCAGGGTACAATCCTTTTTATAACCTGTTCTCCCAAATCATGTTTGCCCTTGCTCTGATTCTCTTGTTTGTCTTATCCTATAAAGCAAGAAAGATATATGAATCGGAAATCAATCATCCGATATTCAGATCTAAAAAAGACATGGCTTTCGTCCTACTTTTCCCTGCAATTCTGATTCTTCTGGCCTTGCCGTTATCCTTTCTTTTTGTGAAATATGAAAACAAGGATGGAATTTCACAGACCCATGTCAATGTTCTTATCTTTCTTCCGATTGTATTTGTTTTGATGTTGGTTACCCATCTGTTCCTATATAAATCCGTG
>DHKM01000031.1:7384-7702 GCA_002404835.1 Caryophanales bacterium UBA4694
ACTTACGGAAGGGGAAATCGAGACAAGGAAGAGAAACATAGAAATTGTCAATCTGAGCGCCTTGTTGACGTCAAGCCTATTATCCGTATCCGGATACCAACCCTTCTCCAGTCTGACAACAACGATTCTCTTTGTCCTTTCAATGGTTCTTCTCTGCGGCTTTTTCCTATTCACTATTTTTGTTGTCGAATCAGAAAAAAATGCTCCGATATTCAGGGAAAGAAGGGAAATGATCCTGTTCCTTATCGTAGTCGCTTTTCAAATCCTAGCCGGATATTTGATTTCCGTCGTACTCGGAGTGACAGCATTGCTTCCTTC
>DHKM01000008.1 GCA_002404835.1 Caryophanales bacterium UBA4694
CTCCTCGTCGTGATTGCCATCATCGCAGTGCTTGCCACGGTAAGCGTCGTCGGATATATGGGATTCACGAAGAAGGCCAATGTTTCCAACGACACGGCTCTTTTATCTCAGCTGAATACGTTGCTCAAAGCTAAAGAAACTGAGACAGGATCCAAACCTAAGACACCCACTCAAGCTATAGGTTATATAGAGGAGCAAGGGATTAATGTTACGAAACTAAAACCTTTGACTTCCAAATACAGTGTTTCCTGGAATAGCGAAGCCAATGAATTTGCCTTATTGGATGAAAATAAAAAACTGGTTTTCGGCACACTTTCCGAGACACCATATTTCAATTGGTTGTTTACTGATTCTTATTCGGGAACGGAAAATACCGGGTATTCTCTTTATTTGATGCCAGATTATGCTGGTGAAACTACACTTCATATTTCCTCTGGTTTGGATGTTGGCGAAAATACCAGAATTGTTTCCATCGAATATAAAAATCAGACAAATGTGGCAAAGAATGTCGTAATCAGGACCAATGGTGGTGATTTAAGTGTTGATGCTCCTCTTGATACTGTCATCCATTATGATACTGTCGATAAGGTTGTTGTTAAGTCTATTGCGAATGAATCTTATCATGAATATGGTAAAATCCAAATTTCACTTTCTGTTAATGCTGGTCATGTGGTTGCTGAACAGAATTCCTTTATTGAGGAAATCAATATTCCTTCTGCCTCATCAAATGCATCATTAGATCTTGAAAAAAACAGCAAAGTCAATACTCTTGTCATTGATAATTCGGCTGCTCAAGTGAGTTTGAAGGAAGATGCTGAGGTTGAAAGTATTGTTGCTAATGAAAATGCAGAAATTTCGGGATCATCGAGTTGGTTGAAAAAAAGAACTGAAAAAAAGATAGTAGGCAATAAAGAAGAGCTTTTAAACGCTATTAATGACTTGAGCGTGAGGTATATCCAATTGAGTGCTTCTATAGATACGGAAAACGCAATTACAATTGACCGCGATTTGTGTATTGATGGAACTGAGAAAAAATTTGAAATTCAGGCAAGTAAAGAAGAAAATAAAGGTACATATGATGGTAGAGTCATCAATGTCGCAAACAAAGAAAATGAGACAAAATCGTTTAAAGCAACCTTAAAAAATTTGATTATAAGAGCAAATGATACTTCCAAAAGAGGAATTAATATTTATAACAAAAATGTCGGTCTCGATTTGATTGATTCTGAAGTCTATTGTCCTTATTATGCTATCAATTTTTGTGGTTCTGCTGATAATGCTAATGTAAATGTATACAATTCAACATTATCGGGTTGGGCGGCGTTAAATATTTATGGAACATATCATAATATTAATATCGTTAATTCTCATTTGATTGGAACAAATGATAAAGAAGCGGGAACGAATAATTATTTTGCTACCATTTGTTGTGAAGCAGATACAACTAACAAAACTTCTGATCATAATTATAGTTGCGTTGTCCATATCAGTAATTCTGAAGTAGAAGCAATTGAAGAGACGGAAGGGAATGAACAATTGATTCTTAAATTTAATTACAATGCTGCTCAATCAAGTATTGGCAATTATATCGAATTTTCAAATTGCAGTTTTAAAGATAACGGAAAGAAGAAATTCGGTTTCAATGATGCACCTAATACGTTGATTGTTGATGGCAAAGTGATTGCTCAATAAAAGATTTTGTTTAGATGATGTTTAGTATCCCATAAATGTATTTGTTTATGGGATTTTTTATGTGTGACGGCATGTCCATATATCTAAAGGCGAAGTCTCGGGTAGGAATGTTATTCTAACCGCATAGGGAAACTCAAGTCCAGTGCCGTGAGGTATGGGATGAAAGATTGTCTGTTTTTTAGTTGATTTCCATATTTCCTTGCACGTTTGTTTTTCTTTTGTGTTTGGTTATCCTGTAGAATAAGAACAAAAAGGGGGAGACTTGATATGAAGGTTTCTATCGGTATTGATTTGGGTACGAGTTCGATGAAGTTTACGGTAGTCTCTATTGATGGTACTGTTCTTGAGAACGTATCCAGACCGATTGGGCTTCTTCTTCCTCAGGATGGTTATGCTGAGGAGAATCTTTCTGATTTCAGGGATGCTCTTTTCTCGGGACTTGGAATGTTGGCTGAAAGGGATTATGAAATCGAAGCGATTGCCATCGATGGCCAGATGCATGGTCTTTGTCTTTTGGATTCTGCTTCTGAGCCTTTGTATCCCTGTATTCTTTGGAATGATTCTAGAAGCAAGGATATCTGTTCTAGGCTTAATCAGGATAAGGGATTTCTTCTTTCTAGGACTGGTGATATTGCTTTTCCTGGGTTTACGCTTCCCAAACTTCTTTGGATCAAGGAGAATGAGAGGGAGGTGTTTTCTTCTATTTCCCATATTCTTCTTCCGAAGGATTATCTTAACTTCCTCCTTACGGGTGAGTTTGTGACGGATCCCAGTGATATTTCTGGGTCTTTGCTATATAACATTTTTTCGAATGAGTATGATAAGGATATTCTGTCCATGGTGGGATTGGATGAGAAAGTCTATCCCCGTATTGTTCCTTCCAAGTCTTATATCACAACTGTATTGGATTCCGTGAAAAATAGGCTTGGACTTAAGGGAGCCTGCAAGGTCTATCAGGGGGCCGGAGACAATATGGCGGCAAGCTATTCGGTCTATCGTGTCGATGACACGGCCTGCAATATTTCTCTTGGTACAAGCGGTACGATTTATGCTCAGTCAAAAAAGCCGAATTATCCTGATAATGGATCCATTCATCTTTTCCGATCCATCGATGGTGGATTCTGCTCTCTTTCCTGCATGCTTTCCTGCTGCTCGAGTCTGAACTGGTTCTTGAATCGTATCCTGGGAACAAAGGATTATGATGGTGAGATCGGCTCTATTTCCACAGAGACCATTTTTTCCAACCGCTGTTTCTTCCTTCCTTATCTGATGGGAGAGAGGAGCCCGATCAATGATCCGGATGCTAGAGGGCTTTTCTATCCTATTTCCTTGGATACGACAAGAGCGGATATGGTCCTTTCCGTGATCGAGGGCATCTGTTTTGCACTTCGCGATTCTTTTGAGGTGCTTAAGTCGATGGGATACCGAATCGAAAAAGCCACCTTGACAGGTGGCGGAGCAAAGTCTAAGTGGTTCAAGCTGATTCTATCTTCTGTTCTTGGTATTCAGGTTGTCCATCCGCTTGAGGAGAAGGGACCAAGCTATGGTATGGCTCTTGTGGGACTTGTTTCTTCCGGACTTCTGGATGAAAAGAAAAAGAACGAGCTTCTTTCCTCCAATCTGGAGTGTGTGTCTCCCGATCCAAGTCTTGTATTGCATTACGAAAGAAGGTATCAGGAATTCAGGAAACTGTATCCTTTGATTTCGAAGTTCAGGGATTGATGTGTTTCTTCCTGTAGTCGTTTGGCGTCATCCCCATTTCCTTTTTGAACATGATGATGAAATAGGAGGAATCATAGATTCCGACTTCCATGGCTGCCGTAGAGATTTTCATTTCGGGGTTTTCCAAGAGCAGGTTTGCCGCTTTTTCCATTCTCAGCCTGCGGATATGCTTTTGGATTCCGGCTTTGTAGTAGTCGTTCATCACGTGGTTGATGGTGGATTTGCTGACGGAGAAGATTTCGGCCAGGGTTTCGATCTTCAGGTCATCCTGGATATGGGTGTTGATGTAGTTGTCAATCTGTTCGGTCAAGGGCCTTGCTCTCAGATAGGCGTATTTTTTCTGGATGAGGTAGCTGGCTGTCTCTTCCAGGACTCTTGAGGCGGCTCTTAGATAGTCATCTTCGAAAAGAGGCATTCTTTCGATTCCTTTTTGGATATGCTCTGTTTCGAAGTGGTATTTTTCGACTTTTTTCAGGATCTCTTCTTCTGCATCTTGATGGGTTCTGTAGTTGAGGATGTGGGAGAAGAAGAGATAGCCGATGATATTCCCTTCATAGAAAAGCGGGGAGATGATTTCCGTCAGTCCGGCATGGCATGGATAGATGATGGTCTCTTTTATCGCTGCTGCTTTCTTCATATGCTCTTTGTCGCAGATCCTGCAGCAGAAATCGAAATCCCTGTTTTTGCGCATGTACTGGCATATTTCGCATTTGTGATTGGGATAGGACATGATTTCCTCGAAGCTGTCATCGAAGACCGTGATCCTGATTTTGGTCAAGAGGTAGAAATCCTCGAGGAGTTTTGTCATTTCGTCTTTGTTGAAATAAGGTTCCATGCTTTTATTATAAGTCCCTTATTTGGACGAAAACAACGTTTTGTTGCATGGATATCCTATTCTGTAAGCGCTGTATTTTGTATCATATTCCTAACAAAAGAAAGGATGATTATGAAAATCTATAACGTTGAAGACAAAGAGTTTTCCCTTTACGGAAAGGTATGGAAAGATATTCCCTCTTCTGGACTGGATGAGGCTTTGGAAGAAGGTGAGATGGATGAAAAGGGTGTGATCTATAAAAGGAGCTTTTCAAAGCTGGAGAGCCTCACTTGCAAGAGCCAGTTGGAGAAGAAGGTCTTCGGGTACAAGAAGTGTCAGATGGGATACTGCAACGGTCATAACCGCAGGCTGAACTGTATGGAATACCATAAGGGAAGCGAGGTCAACTATTCCGATGACGACTTCATCCTTCTTCTGGCTAGGTATGAGGATATCAAAGACGGCCTATTGGATTCTGCTTCGGTGAAGGCTTTCTATGTCAAGAAGCACACGTTTGTGGAAATCTATCCTCTGACGCTTCATTATGCACCGGTTAGCAAGGATTCCTCTTCTTTGTTCCGCGTGCTTGTTTCTCTTCCTCTTGGGACAAACGAGGAAATCGAAAAAGAGGATCTTGGCGAATCTTTGGATGAGAAATGCCTGTTCATGAAGGACAAATGGCTTCTTGCCCATAGGGATTCCGCGGAAGCAAAAAATGGTGCCTATATCGGTATCGAAGGAAAAAACATCGACTTGGATGTCGACTAGAAAGGATCGAATTATGAACAACATTCCGGACGTAAAACTTGGTATTATCGCAACCTCCCGTTCTTGTTTTCCCTCTTCGCTCAGCATCGAGAGAAGGAAAAACATTGTCTCTTCCTATCCGGGAGAAATCGTCGAGCTTCAGACTTTGATCATCCGCGAAGAGGATGTCGTCAAGGCTCTTGCGGAGATTAAGGAGAAGGGGGTCAACAGCCTTGTCGTCTATCTTGGAAACTTCGGCCCGGAGACTCCGGAGACGCTTCTTGCCCAGAACTTCGATGGGCCGTGCATGTTTGTTGCCGCTGCTGAGGAAGGAAACCTGATCGACCATAGAGGCGATGCCTATTGCGGTCTGCTCAATGCCAGCTACAATCTCGATCTGAGGAAGAGAAAGGTCTATATTCCCAAGAACCCGGTCGGTGACAAGGATGAACTCTGTCTTGAGATTTCCCGATTTGTTCCGATTGCGAGAGCTCTTCTTGGACTTGGTGACCTTAAGGTGATTTCCTTCGGACCTCGTCCGACCGACTTTTTGGCCTGCAATGCTCCGATCAAAGGTCTTTATGACTTGGGAGTCGAAATCGAGGAGAATTCCGAGCTCGATCTTCTGGTCAGCTATCATAAGCATCAGGATGATCCCCGTATTCCGGATAAGATCGCGGAGATGAAAAAGGAACTCGGTGACAAGAATCCCTATTCCGGTATTCTTCCGCGTCTTGCCCAGTATGAGCTTACGCTTCTTGACTATGCTTCCGAGCATAGAGGAATGAAGAAGTATGTCTGCTTTGCCAACAAATGCTGGCCGGCCTTCCAGACGGAATTCGGCTTTGTTCCCTGCTATGTCAATTCCAGGATGACGAGGATGAATTATCCCGTCTCCTGTGAGGTGGATATTTATGGTGCTCTGAGTGAGTATATCGGGCTTTGTCTTTCTCTTTCTACTCCGACGCTTCTGGATATCAACAACACGGTTCCTAAGGAAATGTATGAAAGGAAGATCCAGGGAAAGTATGACTACAGATTGCATGAGACGTTCATGGGGTTCCACTGCGGCAATACTTCCTCCTGTCTTCTCAGTAATCCCCACATGGGTTATCAGAGAATCATGAAGAGGGATCTTGAGCCGGAGAGAGAACAACCGGATATCACGCGCGGTACGATGGAAGGTAACATCCGTCCCGGAGACTGCACGATCTTCCGCCTTCAGGGTACAAAGGACGGAAGCCTCAAAGCCTATTGCGCCCAAGGTGAGTTTTTGGATATGGACTGCGAGTCCTTCGGAAGTATCGGTGCCATCGGCATCAAGGAGATGGAGCGCTTCTACCGGTATGTCCTTATCGAGAAGCATTTCCCGCATCATGCCGCAGTCATGTTCGGTCATTACGGAAGAGCCTTCTTCGATCTGATGGACTATCTTGGAATCCGTGCCGATTTCAACCACGGAAAAGAAAATCTGTATCCGGAAGAGAATCCGTTTTAGTATCAGTCGTGATTTGGCTGGGTATATCCGACTTCAGGTCATGGATGTATTCCAGCCTTTTTCCGTGGATTGATTTTTATGTCGTCGAGTTATGGAACTTTGGATTAGACGGAAATCGTAGAAGAGTGGATGGGATATAGACTTTTTCCTGAAAGGACTTTATCTTTTGATGCTGAGAAAGAGAACAGACAAAGCAATAGGATTAGCGTGAATCTATTTTCAAGGTGACCAAACGACAGAAGCCAAAGGAGTCTTATCTTTAGCTAGGGAATAAAAAGAAAAGCGGATTGATCAAAGCGATAAATGGTCTACGTCAATTCCGAAATTCTTCATTCTTGAAATGGAATAGGTGTTTGATCGATTGTTCTTGTCCATGAGATAGCTTAAGGTTCTTCGGCTAGGCTGAATGTTGTTCCGGTATTTCTTCAATGGCAGTGATGCTCCTTTCATCTCTTTTTTTCTAGATTATAGGATAAAGCGGTGCTGTCTTTTGTGTGGTTAAGCATGTGCTTCTTTTTTTAGGCAATGATTTTAGGCTTTGAATGTGTTTTAAAAATGTATAGGAAAAACAAAAAATCTGTTGTGATAAGAAGTTTCGGCTTTATTTCCTAGGGTGAATCCTATAGAATAAGAAGGACAAAAGTAAACCAACCGCAAGGTTGGGACACAAAACTATAGGGTCCTGTTCCGGGACAGCCAGTTGCCGATTCTAAGGTAATGAAGAAAGTCAATAAAGTATCGATTCTTTTTCCTTGTTCTCTTTTGCTTTTTACGATCGGCACTGCGGTTACTTCCACTTATTCCTGGTTTTCTACCAAAAGGAGAGTGGATGCTGTTTTTAGTGGTTTTCAGGTTGTTCTTCCTCCTTCTCAGGAGGCAGAACTGTTTTGGCTGTCCGATAATTTCAATGAGTCATTGAAATGCTATTCTGGATATCAGGAAGAGAGCCTCAATGATGAACAGAAGAAAAATTTCATAAGAGTCGAGGATTCCAAAAACGAAGCTTCTCCGACTTCCTCTAGTAAGCTTTATCCCAATCATAGGCTCACTTACGCTCTTGTCTTCAAACCCTTGAGGGTAGGAGTGTTCAAATTCTATCTCCGTTCCTGGTCTAGTACGAAGAGCGATGCGAAAAAGATTTCCGAGGATAAGCCGATTCGTTTATCTTGGGCGATTTCGATTTTTGCAACATGCCTCGAACATAAGGATGGTTTTAGTGAGGCAGTCGGATGTTTTGATGGTGTTTCATCCTCTTTTCAGGATTCTCCGGCGAAATCGGGAGATCAGAGTCAGAAACTTACGGAGTTTGAAGTCGGTGACTCTTCTAAGGAATATGCCCTTTATTTTTCCATCTTTTTCCAGAACGATCCTTCTACCTATTACAGGAAAAGGGATGATGGATTCTATGAACAGGATAATGACTCGTTTGAGCAGTCCAACTGTTACGAGAATCTCAGCTTCCTGGCAGAAAAATTCGAACTTGTACCTCCTGAGGAGGATTCGATATGAAAAAGATTCCCTCAAGACTGAAAATCGTTCTGGCTACGGCATGTGCTGTCTTTTCCTTGTTTTCCACGATGTTTGCTTCCTATGCCTGGTTCATGGTCAGAAATCCGTCCGTTCGCATCGATACCATTACCGGGGATATGTCGATTTCCCTGAAACGTGTCTCCGTCTATCGGTATGTCTATCCGTTTTATTCCGGAAGCAATACGCTTATCGATTATCAATCCCCGAAGGCTGGTGTGAGGGAATACGTTCTGAAGGATGAGGAGGAAGGTAAAGAATTTTCAGAGCCGACGTTGACAGAAGAGGAAAATGTCTTGTCGAATTACTATATCGTAGGTGACTCTACTTTCCTTGGAACCAATGATCTTGAGGAATATAGGACTTCTTCCGGAATCATCCTTTCTTCGGATGGGATTGCCAATGGGGTTGTTTTATCTAAAGGAGCCCATATTGCCATACGGAAAGGAAACGAGTTCGTTTCTTTCCATGAGGTTCATATTCCGGAAGGGATTGTTTCTTGTTCAGACTCTTCTTCTTTCTTCGAGGCGACCGAACCGGGAATCTATGATTTCAAGGTTGTTTCCAGTGGCTCTTTGCCGTCTTTGACGGTCACCAAAGTCAAAAGGGATGATGATGCAATTGTCGGAATGACTTTGTTTGATCCGACACTGGCCAAATTCAACAATCAGGATCCTGCTACCGCAATCTACAGTCAGAACACCTGTTTGATCTTCGATGTTTCCCTTCTTGTCAAAAGCGAGGGCCATGATTTTACCTTGAAGCTGGATGCCATCCGTGGGGAAAGGAACCTTCTGAACAATACCAATCTTCCTCTTTCCGATTATGTCGGGTTCAGAATACAGAACCCTGATGGTTCGATGGATGCAAAAAAGATCTTCCATCTTTTCCATCCGGATAAACTGGATACGGAAGGGCAGAAGAATTACAATTCGGACTCTTCTTCCTTCGAGACGAATTCGACTTCGATGAATGTTTCCGAGATTCCTTTTGCTTCCGATAGTGAGACATCTATCCAGGATGAGACATCGATCCGGCTTTGTATTGCCGTTGATTATAAGCCGGCATTGATGGATGGATTTTTCCAAAGTGAGAATCTTGGCCGGCAATTCCAGCTATACCGTGATTTCAGCTTCTATTTCTCCTCTCAGCAGGTTATCGCCAAGAAGGGTGGTGAGGCATCAAAATGAAAAACAGGAAGAAAACAGGTTTTATGGCTCTTCTTATGTTTTCTCTTTTCGGAATGTTCTGTTCCGCCTTTTTCACATTGGCTGCTTTCATCAAATTCCAGGAGAGCAAGGAACTTACCTATGGGACCATCGGACTGAGAAGCTATTTCCATTGCGGCAGTGGAACAGAAGAGGATCCTTTTGTCATTACAAGGCCCAATCACCTCTATAATCTTTCCCGACTTCAGGCTCTCGGTATTTTCGATGAGAAGAAGTATTTTCAGCTTGGTTATCACTTCGATGATGGCCGTTTTGGATTCTATAAAGGGAATTCCTCGGATGAGTATTCCCCTGTCCTTGATATGGAAGGCCTGAGAATACCATCCATCGGAAGCGAAGCTACTCCGTTCTACGGCGTTTTCGAAGGATCGGGACTGACAATCAGCAATCTTACCGTCGAAGCCTCGTTGGAGGACAGCGGAATGTTCGGCTATGTGGCACCGGGGGCTTCAATACGTGACTTTGCCTTGGATAACATTGAAATCCGTAATGACGGCTATTCTTCTTCCTATAGTACGTTCTATTCTTCCGATGCGGAAAAGATGATGAAGATGAATATCCCGTTCAAAGTCGGTTTCAAAGACGGATCCTCTGTTACGTATTCGTATGAAATGAAGAACTCTGCCCTTGTCAGCAAGGTGGATTCCTCCTCTACGGTTCAAATGTCGGGAACTACGGCTTCTTTTGTTCTGGCACCGACGGATGCTGAACTTCCCAGAATCGAAATCCTTAACAATCTTACTTCCGATTCGGATTATTCGAAATACAATTATTCTATGAATGCTTCGGATGTCTTCTTCGATATGGATGAAAAAGGTGCCATGACGTTGAATCCGAAACAGGATTCTTCCTCCGGCCTGAAGGATATCTTTTCGTTCTTTTCTTCCTTGGAGAACAATCCGGAAGTTGATTTGAATTATCCTCTTACTCTTTCCATGACTGTTTCCAGTGTATCCAAAAGACTGGATGAAGAGGGTATCAATCATTCCAAGGTCATTTCTTCTCTGAATGTCGTCTTCGAAAAGACAAAACGAGAGGATGAGAAAATCACGATGTATGTCCAGCCCAGGGAAATCCAGCATGGGAACAATATTGGATTGGTCATCGGACATCTGGACGGTTCCTTGAGGAATGTCTTTGTCCATAACGGGACGTTTAGTCTGAACGGCAATACACTCAATACCTCCGTAGATCAGAAGTCCATGACAGGATTCATCGGCCTGATCGGTCCGAGTGTGGAAGATAAGGCCAGTGAGAATGTCAAGGGTGGAAGCGCGATATCCGGTAAGGATGTCGGTGTTCTTGATTTCACGGAAATCTATGACAGTATCGTGAACAGCGGTTTTTCGGAAGTACCTGACCAAAGCTATTATTCCTATACTGCAAAGACACCGGAGGAAGGAAACGAGTATTTCGATTATCTGAGATATTCAGGTAATCAGGGAAAAAACAGTACGCTTAAGACAACCGGAGCGGTGAATACGATTGCCCTTGTCGGTAAAACGGTCATCCAAGACGATGATACTCATAACCGCGGTCTTGGTGTCTTTACGATTGCTACGGATTACAGTACTACCGGAGTCAATGATCAGGTGGGCAAGGAAATCAATAAATCCCGTATTGTAAAATCTAAAGTCGATTTGACCGGTAAAGCCGTAAATAACGATGCTACCCATGTATTTTATTCGACTTTCGAATACAAGAAGGAGAATTTAAATCGGTATCCTTATGAATCTGTCAGTAATGTCCTCGGTTCGATTGCCAACCCAATTAACAATGGTTATTATGTTTCGTCGCGATGTATTTCTCCTGGTTATTATCTTCCTTCTTCTTCCTCCGTCGATTCTCAGGATGCCTATGAATCCTATTATAATTATCTTTTCCGTCTCAGGCTTGATTCCCAACGCAGTGGATTCTACTTTAGTGATTTGAATGACAACTCAATAGGTGGAACCTTCCTATCCAATTATCTTCGTTATAAGCTTGTGGACGAGAACGGAAATTCCATCGGTAAGGAGTCGAATCAGTTCGGACTTATGATCAAGGACAAGAAGAGACAGAATATATCTTGTCTTACTACTACTTTCCCTTTGGATATGCAAAGCAATGAGAACATGTATGTTTTTAATGAAGACACATCACAACCAAGTTCGGGGAAAATTCTGACCAACCAA